>JAJTXO010000232.1 GCA_021463315.1 Caldilineales bacterium
ATTGGGGAAGACTTCCGAAGTCTTATGGACTGTGAGCCCGTTTTGAACAAACCTGCGCAGACTTCGGAAGTCTCGACCCCGGTTTATTGAGATGACACCGCCAGACGGATTATAGCACAGCCGCCGGGATGGGCCGCAATCCCGGCGGCGCGGACACACGCCGTTACACGCCCTGCGCCAGACAATTGGTTCACGTGGGGGCATGAATGCGGCATTCATGCCTCCACAGTGTATAATTGCGCCCATGACGATCCGTTTCGACCTGCACAGCACCGACCCGGCCAGCGGCGCGCGGCTGGGCATTTTACACACGCCGCATGGCAGCGTGCCCACGCCCCTGTTCGCGCCCGTGGGCACTCAGGCCACCGTCAAGACCATGACCCCGCGCGACCTGCGCGACCTGGGCGCCGGCCTGATCCTGGCCAACACCTACCACCTTTTCCTGCGCCCCGGCGCCGAGCTGGTGCAGCGCATGGGCGGGCTGCACGGCTTCATGGGCTGGGACGGGCCGATCCTGACCGATTCCGGCGGCTATCAGGTGTTCAGCCTGGCCCACCGGCGCAAACTGGACGCGGACGGCGTCACCTTCCGCTCGCACATCGACGGCAGCCTGCAGCGCTTCACCCCCGAGTCGGTGATGGACACCGAGCAGAAGCTGGGCGCAGACATCGCCATGTGCCTGGACGAGTGCCCCGATCCGCTGGACCGGATCGCCAACGAGCGGGCGCTGGAGCGCACCCACGCCTGGGCCGCCCGCTGCCAGGCCGCGCACACCCGCCCCGATCAGGCGCTGTTCGGCATCGTGCAAGGGGGCATCTTCCCCGACCTGCGCGGCCAGTCGGCCACCTATCTGGCCAGCCTGGACTTCCCGGGCTATGCCGTGGGCGGGCTGGCCGTGGGCGAGACCAAGGCCGAGATGATCGCGACCCTGGCGCACACCTGCCCGCTGCTGCCTACCCACAAGCCGCGCTATCTGATGGGCGTCGGCGCGCCGGAGGACATCCTGGAGGCGGTGGCGCAGGGCATCGACCTGTTCGACTGCGTGCTGCCCACCCGCATCGCGCGCAACGGCGCGCTGCTGACCCACGCCGGCCGGCTGAACATCCGCAACGCCCAGCACGCCGCGTCGCCGCAGCCGGTGGAGGAGGGCTGCACCTGCTACACCTGCCAGCATTTCAGCCGCGCCTATCTGCGCCACCTGTTCAAGGCCGGCGAAACGCTGGGGCTGCACCTGGCCACCCTGCACAACCTGCACTTCATGCTGCGGCTGATGGAGCAGATCCGCGCGGCCATCGCCGATGGCAGCTTCATGGCCTTCAAGGAGCGCTTCCTGGCCAGCTATCAGATGAGCGACCAGGAGGCCCGCGCCCGCAACCGCCAGGCCCGCCGCGAGCTGCTGGCCAACTCCGCCCCGTAGGACGATCTTCCTGGATCGTCCCGCTGGCACGATCTGGGAAGATCGTGCGACGTGATGCGTCCACGATGTCTGCACTCCTCCGCACTTCACCCCGGCCAACGGCCCACGGCTGGCTGGCTGCGCTGGCAGCCCTGCTGATCGGCCTGGCGGCCACCGCCTGCGGCACCGCGCTGCCCACCCAGGAGCCGGTGCGCCTGACGCTGGCCGCCAGCAACAGCGCCCTGCCGCTGGCGCAGGAGATCGCCCACAGCTACCAGGCGGCCTATCCGCACATCAGCGTGGACGTGCTGCCGCGGGCCAACGACGCCGCGGCCAGCCAGGCGGTGCTGGCCGATCTGGCCGACCTGGCGCTGGTCAGCGGGCCAACGCCAGCCAGCGCCGGCCTGAGCGCCTCCCTGGTGGCCACCGATGCGCTGGCGGTGATCGTCCACCCAGAGCGCACCCTGGACAACCTGACCGGCCAGCAGGTGCAGGAGATTCTGCGCGGCCTGCTGCGCACCTGGCAGGAGCTGGAGGCGGGCGAAGGGGAGATCCAGGTGCTGGCGCGCGAGCAGGGCGCAGGCCCGCGCGAGGCCATGGCCGGCGCGTTTCTGGGCGCGCGGCCGCTGACCCCCACGGCGCTGATCCTGCCTGATGACCAGCAACTGCGGGCGAGGGTCGCGGCCGATCGCCAGGCGATCGGCCTGCTGCCCGTGGCCTGGCTGGATGACAGCGTGCGCGCCGTGACCATCGACGGCCGCGGCCCCGACTGGGTGAAGCGGCAATGGCCCGGCTATCCGGCCGAGCTGCCCATTTATCTGCTGGCGCCGGAGAATCTTTCCCCTGACGCTGCCGCGCTGCGCGCCTATCTGCTGGGCGCGCGCGGCCAGCGACTGATCAGCCGCAGCCACGCCCCCGCCCCCACCCCCTGATCCCCAGCCCCCAGCCCCCACTCCCCAGCACCCTCCGGTCGGATCACCGATCACCGATCACCGATTACCATCCCCCACTCCCCAGCACCCTCCGGTCGGATCACCGATCACCGATCACCGATCACCATCCCCCACCCCCAGCGCCACCAGAAAACCGCCATGCCCACCCTCGCCCATCTGGCCCTCTCCACCATGTGGATGCAGCACCGCTTCGACCGCGTGGCCGACTTTGTGGCCGCCGCGCTGGAGCTGGGCTTCGGCGGCATCGAGGCCAGCCACATCGTCACCCCGGCCATGTTGGGCGACGACGACCCGGCCAGCCTGCACATCCGCTCCGTCCACTTCCCGGCCCCGGCCGCGCCCTCCCCCTTTGGCGCGCCGGCCGAGGCGCTGCTTAGCGCCAGCGACGAGACGCAGCGCGGCTGGGCCGTGGCGCAGGGCTACGCCAGCATCGATTTTGCCCTGGCCGCGGGCGCAGGCGCGGTCTGCCTGCATCTGGGCGAGACGCCCGCCACGCACTGGCGGGAATGGGCGCTGGCGCAGCGCTTCCTGGGCGGCCAACGCCGCGCGCCGGTCTATGCCGCCGCGTTGGCCGAGGTGATGGCCGACCGCGCGGCTGTGGCCGGTCCAGCGCTGGACGCGGCGCGACGCAGCCTGGCCGAGCTGGCCAGCTATGCCGCGCCGCGCGGCGTGCGGCTGGGCATCGAGTCGCGCGTGCAGCATTGGCAGATTCCCACCTTCGCCGAGCTGGGCCTGTTGCTGGCCGAGAACGATCCGGCCGTGGTTGGCTTCTGGTACGACTGCGGCCACGTGCAGGTGCTGCACAACCTGGGCTTTCATCGCCACGCAGACTGGCAGGATGCTTTCGCCGCGCGCATCGTCGGCGTGCATCTGCACGACACGGCCGGGCTGCGCGATCACCTGCTGCCCGGCCTGGGCGAGCTGGATTTCGGCGGCATTCTGGCCGCGCTGCCAGATCAGGCGGCGCTGACCTGCGAGCTGGATTGGTATTACCACGCGGAGGAAATCGTGGCTGGCGCAACGCGCCATTTGGCATCCCATAACAAGCTGTGGTAAAATAGCGGCAGCCAAAGAAGTTCCGTCACGAAAAGTGGGCATCCCCCACTTTTCTTGTTGTCAGGGCTTTTTGCAACGAAACTTTTCAGGCGCCGAGCCCTTGCGACTGATGTGTCCAGGGCCTGGCGCCTACGTATCATCTCAATAGATTGGGGAAGATGTCCGAAGTCTTATGGACTGTGAGCTCGTTTTGAACAAACCTGCGCAGACTTCGGAAGTCTCGACCCCGGTTTTTTGAGATGATACGCGCCTACGACTGAAAAAAGATACGCCTCGGTTGAGGCAGCAGGTTCAGCACCAGGAGTGCGCAGAAGGATGAAGAACGAATTGATCATGGCCATCAACAACATCTGCGTCGAGCGCGAGCTCGAACCGCAGGTCGTGTTCGAAGCCATTGAGTCTGCCCTTGTTTCTGCCCATCGCAAGCGTTTTGGGACGGGAACCAACGTTCGCGCGCAGGTCGATCAACGATCGGGCGAGATGAAGATCTTCATCGAGAAAGAGGTGGTCGAAGAGGTCACCGACGACTCGATGCAGATCTCATTGGCCAAAGCTCGCGCCATCCAGACCACATCGGATCTGGGGGATATCGTTCTGGTGGAGAATACGCCCAAAACCTTTGGCCGCATCGCCGCCCAGACGGCCAAGCAAGTCATCCTGCAGCGCATCCGCGAGGCTGAGCGCGATGCCATCTACCAACGCTATCAGACGCGCATCGGCGAGATCGTCCATTGCACCATCCGCAGCGTGGATTATGTCAGCGGCGCCGTGACCTGCACCATCGACGGCAAGGCCGAGGCGCTGTTGGCCAAGGATGACCAGATTCCCACCGAACGCTATCGGCCCAACAACAAGCTGCGCTGCTACCTGGTGGATGTGGAGCGCGGCGCGCGCGGGCCAGCCATTCGCCTCTCGCGCACCCATCGCGGGCTGTTGCGCCGGCTGCTGGAACAGGAAGTGCCGGAGATCTACAACGGCACCGTGGAGATCAAGAGCATTGCCCGCGAGCCAGGTCAGCGTTCCAAGGTGGCGGTGGCCGCCCTGCAATCGGGCATCGATCCGGTGGGATCCTGCGTCGGCATGCGCGGCGTGCGCATCCAGGCCATCGTCAACGAGCTGAACGGCGAAAAGATCGACGTGATCGAGTGGAATTCCGACCCGTCGCAGTTCATTGCCAGCGCGCTCAGCCCGGCCAAGGTGTCCACCGTGATCCTGGATGACACCGTGGACAACCGCACGGCCATCGTGGTGGTGCCCGACAAGCAGCTTTCGCTGGCCATCGGCAAGGAAGGCCAGAACGCCCGCCTGAGCGCCAAGCTGACCGGCTGGCGCATCGACATCAAGAGCGAGGTCGAGGCTGAGAGCGAAGACCTGAACGAATTTGCCCGCGAGCTGACTGCCAAGCGCGCCCGTCTGGCCCTGGCCCGCGCCCGCGCCGAGTCCGAGGACATCCTGTCGGTGGCTGAGCAACTCCTGAGCGACGAGGTGGAGGCGATCACCGCCGAAAGCCTGGCTGCCTCGGAGACCAGCTCCACAGCCGCGGAGACGGAATACGACGCGGAATACGACGCCGAATACGACACGGAGTACGACGCGGAGTACGATGAGGGCCTCGACGACGCGGCGCCGGCCGTGGCTGTGACCGAGGGTGCGCCGGAGGCTGCCTGGCCTGCCCCCGCGGTCGCGGCGGGCGAAGAGAGCGCGGAAGCCTACGACGAGTATGCGGAGTACGACGAGTACGCGGAATACGACGAGTACGGCGAGTATGAAGAAGACGCGGCCTCCGAGGACTACGACGACTACGACGAGTATGCGGACTATGAAGGCCTGGACGAGTTCACGGAGAGCGACTTCGAGCAATACACGCCCGAAGAGACGCCTGCGGCCGAGACTACAACGGCGGCCAAAGCCAAGCCCAAAAAGGCCGGCAAGGCCAAGGACAAGGGTCGGGCGCCGACAACTCCCGACAAACGGCGCAAGCCTGCTCGCACCGACTGGTTTAGCTACGAAGAGGACTGATCCACCAGATCCAGGATGGAACGGCCGACGCCGGACAGGCGCTCTCAGGGACGCCCCCGCGGCGTCTGCCGCTCTGTCAACGGAGCCTGCACACCGTGGCTCATGAAAAACAACCCGCACGGCGACGTCACATTCCTCAGCGGAGTTGCATCGCCTGTCGCCGGACCGACAGCAAACGCGCCTTGATCCGTGTGGTGCGCACGCCGCACCAGGGCGTGCAGATCGATGCGACCGGCAAGCTGGCCGGTCGCGGCGCCTATCTTTGCCAAGCGCGTCCCTGTTGGCAGAAAGCGTTAAAAAGCTCGGCCTTGAACCGAGCGCTCAAGACGGCAGTGACCGTCGACGAACTGGCTGCGCTGCGGGCCTTCGCAGACAGCCTACCGGAAGCCTTGGAGAGCGAAGACAGCGATGCGCTCCCGGGCTAACATCAGGTGGAAGAAACAGACCATGGGCGTGGCGCCACGCGAGCACTCAGGTGGACGCGAGACCGGACAACACAACAAAGGAGGAGCGCGCTTATGCACGCTTAGGTGACTTAACCCACCTTCCCCTCCCTGCGTTCTCCCCTCCTCACGACCTCCGGGGGTGCTCTCCTGCACATTGCACCGCACCACAACCCTAGATCTGCAGTCATCGTTCAGGCGCCGGTCTCCTGCGACCCATCGGCGGCCTGAATTGGCTTTGCACGCGCCGTTGTCGGCACGCGGCTGCGCAAAGCCTCCCATACCTGCGGCTGAAACGAAGCGCCGTCGGCGACGGCTGATGGTGCTCAGGCACGCGGCCGGCCCGATGCGGGCGCGTGGCAATTCCTGCGCCCCGCGGTGGCGTGCAGAGAGGTGAACGAAATGTCAGAACAAACCAAAACCGTTAGCAAGCAAGATTCCGCGCAAAATTCTTCACAGCAGGCCGGGGAGGATCGACCGCTGGCAGAACAGCAAGCCAAGCGCGCCGCGCCCACCGCGGCCCAGTCCTCCAGCGGCCCCAAGCCAGAGGGCGAAGGCCAGCCGGGTGCGCCGCGGCCTGAAGGCGCGCCGCGTCCGCAGGGTGCGCCGCGGCCTGAAGGGGCGCCGCGTCCGCAGGGCGCGC
>JAJTXO010000233.1 GCA_021463315.1 Caldilineales bacterium
CCGAAGTCTGCGCAGGTTTGTTCAAAACGAGCTCACAGTCCATAAGACTTCGGAAGTCTTCCCCCTCTATTGAGATGGTGCGTCGTTCACGATTCTCACGCAAAGCCGCCAAGAGTTTCTGCCCTTTGCGGTCCTTGCGCCTTTGTGTGAAACAACAATCGTGCAGTACTGAGCCTATTTCTCTTCCTCGCGTTCCTTCTTGGCGGCCTCGATCACCGTCACCGCGATGTTGCCCGGCACCACCGCGTAGTGCGACGGCTCGATGCTGTAGATGCCGCGACCCTGGGTCAGCGAACGCAGATCGGCCGCGTAGCGCTGCATCTCGGCCAACGGCGCCTGAGCCTCGACCACGCTCTTGCCGCGCTCCTGGCCGATGCCCTGCACCACGCCGCGCCGGGTGTTCAGATCGCCCATGATGTCGCCCACGTACGCGTCGGGCACGATCACCTTGACCTGCACGATCGGCTCCAGCAGCACCGGGCCGGCCTTCTCGAACGCGGCCCGGAAGGCCTCGCGGCCGGCGATCTGGAAGGCGATGTCCTTGGAGTCCACCGGGTGCATCTTGCCGTCGTAGACCTCCGCGCGCACGTCTACCACCGGGTAGCCGGCGATGACGCCCTGCTCCAGCACCGAGCGGATGCCCTTTTCGATGGAGGGGAAGAAGGAGTTGGAGATGGAGCCGCCAAAGACGCGCTCGGTGCTGTACTCGAAGCCAGCGCCGCGCTCCAGCGGCTTGACCTCCAGGTGAACCTCGCCGAACTGGCCCGCGCCGCCGGTCTGCTTCTTGTGGCGATACTGCTCGGCCGCGTTCTTGGTGACGGTCTCGCGATAGGGCACCTTGGGCAGATGGGTGTCGATGCCCACGCCGAACTTCTCTTGCAGGGCATGCACAGACACGTCCACGTGGGTGTCGCCCATGCCCGAGAGGATGGTCTGGCCGGTGCCAGGCTCGAAGCGCCAGCGCAGCGTGGGGTCCTGCTCGCCCTGGCGGGTGAGGGCCGGCCCCATCTTGGCCGAGTCCTGCTGCGTCTTGGGCGTCACGGCCACCTCGAACAGCGGGTTGGGATAATGGGGCGGCGCGACGGTCAGCAGGTTGTTGCGCCGGGTCAGCGTGTCGCCGGTGATGGTGTCCCCCAGCTTGGCTACTGCGCCGATATCGCCCAGCGCCAGCCGGTCGACGTTGATCTGATCCTTGCCGCGCATGACGAACAACTGGCCCAGCCGCTCCTCCACGCTGGAGCGGGGATTGAACAAACGCCCTTCCTCGATGGCCAGCTCGCCAGAGACAACGCGGAAATAGGTCAGCTTGCCCACGTAGGGATCGGCCACCGTCTTGAAGGCAAAGAGCACCACCGGGCCAGCCGCCTTGGGGGCCAAGGTCAGCGTCTCGCCGGCCGCATTGGCAGCCTCGACGCCGCGGCTGCTCAGGAAGCCCGGCGTGATCTGCGACAGCACATCCATCAGCGAGCGCACGCCGATGTTGTGGGTGGCGTCGCCGAAGCAGACCGGCACGACGCTGCCCTGGCGAATGGCGGCCAGCAGGCCGCTCTTGATCTCGTCCTGGGTCAATTCTTCGCCGTCCAGGAACTTCATGATCAGGTCATCGTTGTCGCCAGCGGCCGCCTCGGACAGTGCCATCAAGCCCATCTCCAGATCGTCGGCCAGCGCGGCGGGAACAGCCTCCACCTTGCCTTCGGGGCCGACGGAAGCTTTGCGGCTGAGCAGGTCGACCACTCCCTTGAAGCTGGCCTCTGCGCCGATCGGCAACTGCACCGGCACGAAGTTGGCGCCGAACACGCTGCGCAGCTCGGCGATGGCCTGGTCAGGGTTGGCGTTCTCGCGTGCCATCTTGTTCAGATAGACCACGCGCGGCAGGTGGTTGTCCTCGGCGATCTGCCAGGCAATTTCCGTGCCCACCTCGACGCCGGCCACAGCATCCACCACGATCAGAGCCACATCAGCGGCCGCGGCCGCGCTGTATGCCTCGCCAACGAAGTCCACGTAACCCGGCGCATCCAGGAGATTCAGCTTGACGCCCTGCCACTCCACAGGCAACACCGTCAGGTTGATCGAAATGCTGCGACGCTTTTCTTCTGGGTCATAGTCGGAAACGGTGTTGCCGTCCTCAACCCGCCCCATGCGCGTCAAGGCGCCGGCATCGAACAGCATAGCCTCGGCCAGCGAGGTCTTGCCTGCGCCGCTATGGCCCATCAACGCAATGCTACGAACATGATCTGCTGCATACTGCTTCATAGGTTGATCGAAAATCCTCCTGGATGTGCTCTCTGTTTGTGCCTGCAAGCCAACAAACTACGCCGCCAGCTTCAGCTTGCGGGCGAAAAGCCGGCGGCACCGGTTATTCTAACCTAAATGGGGGTTAGTGTCAAAGAATGTCGGGAACTTGCGCAAGCCGGCACACGTAGGTCCGGCTACCAGCCGGACGCCGCGGCCATGCGAGGGGTGTCACTGGCAGCGTGACCTACGATTCGTCTTTATCCTGCGTAGGTGCGCACAATCGCCAGGTCTTGTCCGACCAGCTTCAGCGCGCGGCGCTCGGCCTCCCAGAGGATGCGCTCCTGGTCCAACGTCAGCAGGCGGCGCTCCTTCATCAGCCAGCGACCAGCCACCATCACGTGGCTCACATCGCCCGCCTGCGCGCTGTGCAGCAGATTGGCCACCAGATCATGCCGCGGCCGCCAGTGCGGCTGGTCGCAGTCCAGCAGGATCAGATCGGCCAGATTGCCGGGGACGATGGCGCCGCTGTCGGGCCAGCCCAGCGCGCGCGCGCCGTTCTGCGTGGCCATGCGCAGCGGCAGGTCGCCGGCCATCAGCTCCGGGTCAGCATGGTGCAGCTTTTGGATCAGCGCGGCCAGGCGAGCCTCCTTGAGCATGTTCAGATCGTTGCTGCTGGCCGGGCCGTCGGTGCCCAGCGCCACGTTGACCCCCTGGGCCAGCAGGGCCGGCACAGGCGTCACCCCCATGCCCAGCTTCATGTGGCAGTTGGGACACTGCACCACATGGACGCCGCGCCGGGCCAGAATGGCCTGATCGATCTCGCTGAGGCAGATGCAGTGCGCGGCGATGGTCGGCACATCGAAGATGCCGTTGGCCTCCAGCAGCTCCACCGGGCTGCGGTCATAGCGGGCCAGCGAGTTGTCCACCTGCTGCTGCGACTCGGCCAGGTGGATGTGGATGCCGACGCCCAGCCGGGCGGCCACCGCGGCCGTGCGGGCCAGGAAGCGCGGCTCACACATGTAGGGCGAATGCGGGCCGAGCAGGGTGCGAATGCGCCCATCGGCCGCGCCCTGCCAACGCTGCACGAAGTCCACCGTGCCGGGCAGGTCGACGCCGATGTTGTGCTCCTCGCCGAAGACGCACCAGGCCAGCAGCGCGCGCAGGCCAGCCTGCTCGGCCGCCTGCGCCACGCGGTCCATGTAGAAGTAGTGGTCGGCAAAGGCCACCGTGCCGCCGCGGATCATCTCGGCCGCGGCCAGCATGGCGCCCCAGTAGACGTCCTCGTCGCTAAGCTGCGACTCCACCACCCAGACCCGCTCGTTGAACCAGCGGTCCAGCGGCAGATCCTCGGCCCAGCCGCGCTCGAAGGTCATCGGTGAGTGGGTATGCGCGTTGACGAAGCCAGGCATCAGCACGTGGTTGCGGGCGTCCAGCGTCTCATCGGCCTGAAAGCCGGCCGGCGCCTGCCCGACTGCCACGATGCGGGCGCCATCGATGGCGACCTCGGCGTTGCGCAGGATTGTCCCCGCGGAGTCCAGGGTTACGATATCGGCGTGGGTAATCAGGGTTCGGGTCATGGTGGGGGCCTTGGTAATGGATCTTGGGAACGGATGGAGTGGATTGGCGGAGGGCTGAGTTGAAGGCGATTCGTGGGACGTGGGCAGGCGAAGGGTTACTTTGAGTCGTTCTCGTTGCGCAGATGATCAGGCACGCACAGCCACTGGCGGTTGATGCGGTGTTCGGTCACGTCCTTGGCGGGAAGATGCGACGGCATTCCAGGCTGCGCCATCCGAAGTTGATCAGCAGGCCCAGCGGCGCCAGTTGTCGCCAACCACCACGACGGCGCCTCGGACCAATTCATCCACACACCCATCCGCTCCATCTATTCAATCCGTTCCCGCAATCCGTTCCTAAAGTCCCGCCAGCCGCGCTGCGATCCCCTGCAGCAGAAAGACCACGATCGGCAGCAGCAGCGCGGTGACGAAGCCGCGCACGGTGCTGGGCTGCCACGGCCAGGTCGGCAGGTCGTCCACGGTCGCCTGGGCGGCGCGCAGCACGCCGAGGGTCTTCTCCAGCCGCTCCGGCTCCTCGACCACTCCACGCTCCACTCCCTGCGTCACCTCGGCCACCGACTTCCTCAGCAGGCTGTTGATGTCGCCCTGGATCTGCTCCTTGCTGGCCACCAACCGGTGGTGCATTCCCCACAGCGGCCAGACGAACACCACAACTGCCAGCGCCACAACCGCAGCCGTCGGAATCAACACCGTGCTGGTGCGAATCTCGCCCGGCAGCGCGAGCAACACCAGGTACTGGGCCAACACGATGCCGAGGGCAGTGCGCACCGTCAGGCCAGAGAAGCTGTAGAGCGGCTCCGGGTCGAACAGGTCGATCTCCCTGGCGCTGGCATGGATCTTGCTGACCAACCGCAACTGGTGGATGACGTGAGCGAAGAAGGCGCCGCCGATGATAAAGCTGACGACACTGACAACCAGCTCCCAACCGGCGAAGAACTCACTGAATCTGCTGAGCTGCACTCTGGCCAATGAAGCCGCGATAGCCAGCCAAACCAATGCGCCGACTGCCTCCACCCGCAGCGGTATGACCGTCAGCCGGGTTTCCAGCTGGCGCAACTGGTCGTCGCTGGCATTCAGCGTTCTGTTGAAGGTGTGCAGCGCGCGGATGCCGTAGCGGTCGAGATACTGGTGCAGCGCCAGAATCGACACATTCCAGATCACCGCTGGCGCCGGCAAGAGGAGGATAGAGGGATCGCGTTGGCCGCTCAGCCAGCGGCCCACGGCAAACAGCAGGTAGCCCGCGCCAAAGAGCGCGAGGTAGAACAGCCAGGCAGGTATCGGCAGCCGGCCAACCCGTCGCGCCAGGCGGTCGATCACCGCCGAGGGGTATTGCGCTTCGAGGCTAAGCGCGGCCAGGTCTGGATGAGGGGAACCGGTCATGGCGCAATCCATCGGGGCGTAGCTGCAGCCAGCGGCGGGTAAGGAGCGATGCGCCAGATTCTAGCACAGACCGGCCAATGCGAGAAGTCCAGCTTTGCGGAAGAGATGGACCCGGTGTGAGACGTTGTAGCGGGAAGTCCGCTTAGCAAGAAGTCCGACCTTTCGGAAGAAGTCGGACTGTATCATCTCAATAGATTGGGGAAGACTTCCGAAGTCTTATGGACTGTGAGCTCGTTTTGAACAAACCTTCGCAGACTTCGGAAGTCTCGACCCCGGTTTTTTGAGATGATACGTCGGACTTCTTTGGGATACGGAGCGCAGGCCGGCTCAGGCGGAATCGGCTTCCATCTGCTCCTGCGGTTTCAGGTCAGCCGGCGCCGGCGGATAGCCGTTGGCGCTAGGTTCTGGAACGGCGACCGGCTCCAGCGCCGCGGCCAGCACGTCCTCCACCTGCTCAGCGAAGATGAATGTCATCTCTTTGCGGATGGTCTCGGTCAGGTCGTCCAGGTCCTTCTCGTTGCGGAAGGGCATGATCACCGTGTCCAACCCGGCGCGGCGCGCGGCCAGCACCTTTTCCTTGAGACCGCCGATAGGCAGCACCTTGCCGCGCAGGGTCAGCTCGCCCGTCATGCCCACGTTGGGCTTGACCGTGCGGCCGGTGAGCAGCGAGACCAGCGCCACGGCCATGGTCACGCCCGCGCTGGGGCCATCCTTGGGCACCGCGCCGGCCGGGATGTGCAGATGGATGTCGGAGTTCTCGAAGAACTCAGGGTCGATGCCCAGCCGGGTGGCGTTGGCCCGCACCCAGCTCAGCGCGGCCTGCGCGCTCTCCTTCATCACATCCCCCAACTGGCCGGTGATGGTGAAACCCTTCTTGCCGGCCATGCGCGTGGCCTCCAGGAAGAGGATGTCGCCGCCGGTCATAGTCCAGGCCAGACCGGTGGCCACGCCGGGGATC
This sequence comes from Caldilineales bacterium, assembly GCA_021463315.1. Taxonomy (GTDB): domain Bacteria; phylum Chloroflexota; class Anaerolineae; order JAAEKA01; family JAAEKA01; genus JAAEKA01. The sequence goes on from JAJTXO010000233.1 coordinate 6,148, forward strand.
TCCGTGCGCTCGGCCACCTCGTCGAAGTACCGGGGCTTCTTGAGATAGTCCACCAGGCTGTCCGGCGTGACGACGATCGGCCCGCCGCCGCCGTTCTCAGCCACCTTGGTGGCCACCTTGCGGCAGATCGCGCCGATGGTGCGCTCCATGTTGCGCACGCCAGCCTCGCGGGTGTAATCGCGCACCAGCCGGAACAGCGCGGCCTCCTCGAAGACGATCTCCTCTGGCCGCAGGCCGTTCTCGCGAATCTGGCGCGGCGCCAGGTAATCCTGGGCGATCTTGACCTTCTCCTCGGTGGTGTAGCTGTGCAGCTCGATGATCTCCATGCGATCCAGCAGCGGATCG
>JAJTXO010000234.1 GCA_021463315.1 Caldilineales bacterium
GCTCGGGTCGGCTTTGCTAACGGTGTTCCAAACCGCGACTCGCGGGCCTTGCGCTGCTCACAGGCGCAGCGCGGCGCGCACGATGCCGGCACGCGGGTGCCGGGCCAGCAGCTTGACCTGGCCGCCGGCCGGCGCGACCACCACCCACTCCACCTTCAGCCGGTCATCGGTGGTCTCGGCGCCCCAGCCCAGCGACGCAGCGCGTAGATAGGCGCGGCCCTCCAACTGGCCCAGCTCCTCGCGTGGCTGGCCGGCGGCCAGAGTCGCGCCCTCGGGCAGCTCGATCTCGGCCACCACGCCGCGCACAGCCTTACGCTGCACCGCCTTTTTGGTGACATAGGTGGGCAGCCAGCCGCTGTTCTGCACCACCAGCCGCACCCGATGCGCGTCGCCGCCCAGCGGCGCGGCGCTGGCCTCCAGCAGCTCCAGCCGCGGGGAGATGGCCAGATGCCAGAGCAGCCAGCGCGGGAAGAGGGCCAGCTCTTGCTCCAGAAAGGCCGGCGGCGGGTTGCGGAAGGCCAGCGAAGCGTTCCAGCCGCCCAGCTCCACCGGTCCCAACTGCGGATGCTGGAAGGGGTACCAGTCCACATAGCCCTGGCCGCACAGCTTCTCGTCGCTCCAGGCCAGCATCTTGCGGTCATCCTCGAAGGGATGCTGGCGGAACCAGTCGATATATTTGTACTCCTCGATGCCCGCCTGGCGCTGGGGGCTCCAGATCTCCACCGTCCACGCATAGACGCCCACATGGTCGTACAGCCAGTCGTCCAGCGCGCCGGTGATGACCTCCTTGGGATGGTAGCGAAAATCGTGGTAGACCGAAATGGCCGGATAACCGGTGAGCTCCTGACCTCGCTGGCCGATCTTCTGGAAGGTCCACAGGTCCTCGGCCGGCATATCGTCGTCAGGATGGGTGCTGAAGGGGCGCAGCAACACGCCGCTGTAGGTATGGAAGGCGATGCCGGCGGTGATGTTGGGATGCGCGGCGATGAAGTGAACCATAGCCCGCACCTCCGGCTCCGAGGCGGGAAAAGGCCCCGCGCCGGGCTGCTCCCCCTCGGTGCGCCACTCCATGGGGAAGTTGCGGTTCAGGTCCAGCCCCTCCTTCTTGCGCTGCAGCTTGATCAGGACGCCGTCGTAGTTGTCGATGCGCCCCTCGGGCAGGATACGGAAATACTGGCCACCGGTCTCGTCAGGCTCGCGGCGCACCATCAGCCGCGGCTCTTCGAGCGACACCTTCCAGCCGCCGTTGGAGTCGGGAATGCGCATGGAGAGCATGCGACCATCGCCGTCCACGTCTTCCTGCGCCAGCCCGTCGATAGGCTCCTCGTCGTAGGGATAGGGCCGCGTGCTGGAACGGACAATCTTGGGCCGGTCGGCCAGCGCCCACTCCGCGCCGTCGGGGTTGACGCGCGGGCAGATGTAGAAGACGCGGCTGTCCAGCACCTGGGTGATGGCTGAGTCGTGGCCATAGCCATTGACCAGCCAGTGGATGAAGTAGAGGCAGGCACTGGAGGGAGAGACCTCGCTGGCGTGGATGTTGCCATCGATCCAGAGCGCGGGCTTTTCGCTGGCTGGGCCAGTGGCGGTGTTGGTCATCGTAGCCAGCCAGATAGCGCGTCCTTCGTAGCTCTGGCCAATGCTCTCGATCTGGATCAGCGTGGGGTGCTCTGCGGCGAAGGCATGCAGCAGTTGGGTCAGGTCGTCGTAGCGATAGTAGCGGTCGAAGTGGATATCGGGCATGGGTACCTCGGTGAAAGAAGGGACGATCGTCGAATTGCCCCCATTATACACACTGACGCGCGATTGCCCTCTAGACCGTTGCTGCTGTTGGCCGGCTGCGCCGCGTCTGCACCAACAGCAGAGCCAGGATCAGCAGCCAGGCGACCATGCGAATGGTCATCGCGCGCAGGCTGTCGGGCGCCACCACGTCGCTGTAGGCCGTTCGCAGCGCCACCATGACCAGGGAGTGCGCCACAAAGGTGGCCAGCGCGGCCGGCAGCGCCCATCTGCTGCCGCGCCAGATCAGCGGCGCCACGACCAGCACAGTCAACGCGCCCATGACGAAGTTGTAGATCGGCAGCCAGTCGATGACGTAGTAGCCGGGGTCACGGCCCAGCAGCACCTGGCCGCCGGCGAAGAGGGCCATCGCGCCGATGATGAAGGCCAGAACGGCGGCGGCTTTGAACAGGGGTTGCTTCACAGTGTTCTCCTTTGACTGGCTCAGTAGTCTGTAAGGTTAGTTTTTTGTCGCTGTCATCCTGAGGCTCGGCGAAGGATCCCTGCTATACACGACCGAGATCCTGCGCCGAGCCTCAGAATGACACCAAGAACCGGCCTTGCGAACTGCTCAGCTATCCAGACGGGGTTGCGACGGCACGTTGAGCGAGCTCACGCCGGCTGCGCAGCGCCCTGCTCGGCCCGGCGCAGCGCGGCCAGCGTGATGACGCCGGTCTCCCAGGCGGCTGCGGCCAGCGACAGGCCCAAGAAGATGTATGCGGCCGCATGGATCGGGCCGCGCACGCCTGTCAGAAAGATGCTGGCCCAGATCAACGCGGCGCCCAGGTTGACGGTGACCAGGCTGAACCAGTTGCCGCCCAGGCGGGCCTGCGAGTCGCGCAGCAGCCAGCGCGCGGCGAAGTAGGGAACCACCGCGTAGAGGAACTGCCCCATCCAGCCGTAGATCAGAGCCTGCGGCGCGGTGGCCTCGATCTCCGCGCCGGGCACGTTGGCCACCTCCAGGATGATCAGCGGCGCCATCATCACCGGCAGCAGAATCCACGTGTAGGAGAGGGAAAGATGCCATGCGCCAGCGCGGGCATAGAGGCCGGCGCCGCGCAGGCGGCGCGCCAGCAGGATCAAGAGCGCAACCGTCGCGCCGATGTGCAGCGCCAGCCCCGGCACGGTCACGACCAGGTTGCCGCCCAGCCAAGGCCCCAACACCAGCCCCAGCGCGCCCAGCGACATGGCCCAGAAGATGGCGGCGACGGCGCGACGGCTGGCCAGCGCCTTGCCGGTCAGCGCCGGCAGCAGGTCCACCAGCAGGCCGGCGAAGACCAGCGACGCAAAGCCCCAGCTGTTGGCGTGGATGTGCGCCTCCTTGGGCACGGCGATGCGCAGCGGCTCACTCCAGCCCACCCACAGGCCAGTGCCGATAATGATGCCCACCAGCAGGTAGACTAGCCCCATCAGATAGAATTTCAGGCTGCCGTTGCCCTGGGTTTGCTGCTCGCCACCGATGCCGCGCAGCTGCAGGATCAGCAGGGTGACGGCGATGAAGACCAGTGTGCCGCCGGCAATGATCAAGGTCGAGTTGACACTGGGCATGCCGGCCAGCAGCACCACCAGCCCGCTATTCAGCAGCAGCCAGATATCCCAGCGCGTGGCCGGGGCCTCTGCGCCGCGCCGGTTGGCCACGAAGGCTGGCAGCACGCCGAAGGCCGCCTGGGCCAACACGCCCAGGGTGACAAAATGGGCGCGCAGCCAAGGCAAGCCGACGAACCAAGGGATCAGATTGAAGCTGGTCAGCACGGCGTCCAGCACGACCACGATGGCTACCACCAGGTAGAAGGCTGCCGTCAACAGGAAGGGATTGAGCATGGTGTGAGTACCTCCTCAGGCGCCGGACTTGGCAGCCAGAAAGATCAGCCGGCTCTCGGCGTGCAGGCCGCGGGCAGAGCCGGGCGGGGCGATCACGGTGGCGCCGGCCGTCACGGCGAACGGCTGGCCTTCGACGGTCATCACCCCCTCGCCGGCCAGGAAATGATACACCGCCATGGCTTCTGGATGGGGCGGAATCTGCTGGCCTGGCTCCAGGCCAGCCACCACCACGGCGAGCTTGGCGCTGTCCACCAAAAACTGGGGACGCGGGCCGGCGGCATCGAAGAGGGCCTGGCCGGCCGTGTCCGGGAAGAAGAGCGGGGGCATGGTTGTCGTTGGCGGCATGTCGATTTCTCCTGAGCGCACTTCTGACGCGTGTCGTGGAACGATCATGGCGCGAGTATAGCACCCCCAGGGCGCTCGTGGCTACGACTTTTATCGGATTGTGCAGTGATCGATGAGACAGTGCAGCCCAGGTGACGCAAAAACGCCAGCGAAGGGCCTCCCTGACGCACGGCGAGATGCTTCAGTCCCTTCGGCCTCAGCATGACACTCGCAAGGACTTTTCAGAAGCCCTGCGATGCCCCTGACCACTGTTGCTTTTGTCGGATTGAGTGAGAGTTGGGGGAACGCCGGCTACGGAGCCAGCTGTGCGCGCTGGTGCAGGCCGGAGCGGTCGAGGATGGTGATCTGGCGGCGGTCGAAGCGGATCAGCCCCGCTTCGGCCAGGGTGCGCAGGGCGCGGCTGAGGACGTCGGGCACGGTGCCCAAGCGCGCGGCCAGCTCAGCCTGGGTCAGCCAGGCCTGGCGCGGCAGGGTTGCGCCGGCCGCTGTCTCCAGCAGCAGCCGGGCCAGGCGCACCTCCACCGTGTGCAGCGAAAGATCAGCCACCAGCTCGGCCAGGTAGGCGATGCGGTCGGCCATGTTGGCCATGACGTGCAGCATGAGGTCGGGCTGGGCGCTGAACAGCGGCTGCAGGGTCGAACGATGCAGCCGCCACAGAGCCGTGTGCTCCAGGGCAATGGCTGTGGCCGGGTTGGGCCGCGCCAGGAAGATGCCGATCTCGCTGAAGACCTCACCCGGCCCGAAGTAGCGCAGCACCTGCTCTCGGCCGTCCAGCGAGAACTTCACCACCTTGATCCAGCCGGCGTCCACGGCATACAGGCCGGTGTTGACATCCCCCTCCAGAAAGACGATTGCGCCAGGCGCGTATTCGTGCCAGGTGGCCAGGCCGGCCAGCTCGCACAGCGCGGCGGCATCGAGCCCGGTAAAATAGGGCACGCGCTGCAGCTGTTCGCAGAGACGCTCGTGCTGGGGATACATCATGGAGCGCGGGTCAGCTCACGGTGTAGGTATATCAAAGGCAGGCGAATCGGAAAATCAGCGGTTATCCGTTTCTGTCCTTCAGCGGGCTCAGCTTCCAGCGCCCGTAGGCCACGAAGCCAAGCAGCCCCGCGACCACAAGGTTCTGCACCACGTTCTGAAACTCGCCGCGGGTGATGTGCCAGACAGCGGCGCCGACCATGACGAAGACCAGCCCCAGCGCGGCCAGCGGCGTCAGGCGAGTCTGGACGCGGAAGAGGCCGGGCAGGATCAGGCCAAGCCCGCCCAGGATCTCGAGGATTCCGCTGACCACGTGCAGGCCGGCGGGAAGCTCGTACATCCAGCCCATCATGGCAGGGAGGTTGGGGGGCATGACGAAATGCTGCACGCCCACGAAGAGGAAGAACACTCCGAACACGATTTGCAGGATCCACAGAATGAGGTTCATGACGACCGGCTCCTTTATACGATTGCCTCGTCGTAGACGGGCCGGTTCTCGACGAGGTGCGCAGCTTCCCGCTGGTGCGCCCCGCGCCGCCTGATCCGCCGGCAGCCAGCTATTTGACTGGCGTCAGAGACGACAGGGCCATTCAGGCGCGGCCGGGTCTTCCTTGGAAGCTTCTCCGGAGTATAGCACAGGTTGGCCCAGGCGGGAGAACCAGTCGGGGGTGAGAAAGTAGCCAGGCGCATCCCAGTGGCGGCTGGAGCGCCCTTTCCTGTGATCGCGTCCTCACAGAGAGCGCGCCACGGCCATCAGCGCCAGCGCCACGGTGGCCAGGATCGTGCCCCATTGGCTGCTGGAGGCCAGCTTGGCCTGCAGGCGTCCCATCTCCGCCACCTGCTCCGGCGTGGGCGGGCCGCCGGCGGCCTGCATCTGCGCGCCCAGCGCGGCCATCTTCTTGCTGGTGGGGCCGGTGGAGAACGCCCCCAGCAGGAAGGCGGCGATGCCAGCCAGGGAACCGAGGGTGAAGCCAATGCCCACCGGGCTGCTGATCCAGGCCCAGGCGAAGCGATAGACCAGCCAGTAGAGCAAGAGGCCGGCCACGACGGTCAACAGGGAGCCGAGGCCCATTGCCTGGGAGATCTTGGCCAGCGGCAAGGCGCGCTCGGCTCCCGGCCCCGACTTACGCACGCCAGGCAGGATGACCAGCGCCAACATCAGGGCGCTGCCCACCCAAAACGCGCCAGCTACGATATGAGTCAGTCGCAACACAATCAAAATGATCTGCATGGGGAAGGTTCTCCTTGTACTAATCCAAAGATGACGGCATATGGCTCTGATTGCGAGTAATGCGTAACGAGTAACTCGTAACCCGGAGATGACGTGATATGGCTCTGATTATGCGTAATGCGTAATGCGTAACGAGTAACTCGTAACCCGGAGATGGCGTGATATGGCTCTGATTGCGAGCGGTCTGTCACGAGCGTTCATCCTCAGACACACCTCTCACCAACTCCGGGTTACGCATTACGAGTTACTCGTTACCGCCTTCATCCTCAAACGCACCTCTCACCAACTCCGGGTTACGCATTACGAGTTACTCGTTACCGCCTTCATCCTCAGACACACC
>JAJTXO010000235.1 GCA_021463315.1 Caldilineales bacterium
CCGGGCGGGACGCCCTGGAGATCAGGGGATGAGGACGCCCTGGAGATCAGAGGATGAGGACGCCCTGGAGATCAGGGGATGAGGACGCCCTGGAGATCAGAGGGTGATGCCAAGGGGGGTGACGCCATACAGACGGAACGGGGCGCGCGTGCTAAACTCACCTGCTGCGCTGCGAGCGGTTGCCCGACGGGATCGCTCAGCCCTGCAGGGATAACTCGCGAGCGCCTGCCTGGCCTTGCCAATTTAGCACGAATGTGCTATGATGCGCATCCGTTTCCCCCGCCAACTCAACGAAATAAGAAAACCATGGCACAAGACAAACTGGTCGTTCGCGGCGCTCGCGAGCACAACCTCAAAAACATCGATCTTGAAATCCCGCGCGACAAGCTGGTGGTGCTTACCGGCCTGTCCGGCTCGGGCAAGTCCAGCCTGGCCTTCGACACTATCTACGCCGAAGGCCAGCGCCGTTATGTCGAATCGCTGTCGGCCTACGCGCGCCAGTTCCTGGGGCTGATGGAGAAGCCGGACGTCGACCAGATCGAGGGCCTCAGCCCCGCGATCTCCATCGACCAGAAGAGCGCCAGCCGCAATCCGCGCTCCACCGTGGGCACGGTGACCGAGATCTACGACTACCTGCGCCTGCTCTATGCCCGCGTCGGCCTGCCCCACTGCCCCAACTGCGGCTCGCCCATCAGCCAGCAGACGGTGGAGCAGATGGTGGACACGATTCTCAACATGGCCGACGGCAGCCGGCTGCTGCTGCTGGCGCCGCTGATCAACGCGCGCAAGGGGGAGCACAAGGGGGTGTTCGACGACGTGCGCAAGGCCGGCTTTGTGAGGGTGCGCGTCAACGGCGAGGTGCATGAGGTGGACGAGGAGATTCAGCTCGACCGCTACAAGATGCACACCATCGAGGCTGTGGTCGACCGCCTGATGATCCGCAACGACGGCGGCATGGACACCACCCGCCTGGCCGACTCGGTGGAGACGGCGCTGCGCCTGGGCGAGGGCGTGCTGGTGGTCAGCGACGTGACCGACGGCGACGCGCCCAAGGATCGCTACTTCAGCGAGAAGTTCGCCTGCGTCAAATGCGGCATCAGCCTGCCGGAGATCGAGCCGCGCACCTTCAGCTTCAACAGCCCGCACGGCGCCTGCCCCACCTGCACCGGCCTGGGCACGCAGTTGGAGTTCGACCCAGAGCTGGTGATCGACGCGGAGAAGGAGCTGGACAACGGCGCGATCCTGGCGCCTGGCTGGGGCGTGGTGAGCCAGAAGCAACAGGACAACAGCTACGGCCAGCAGCTTTTGCAGGCTGTCAGCGTCAAATATGCCATCCCCACCGAGGGCGTGGCTTTCGGCGAGCTCAGCCAGCGCCAGCGCGATATCATCCTCTACGGCGCGCCCAAGGGGGACAAGCTGCTGCTGGAGTACAGCAACCAGGCCGGCCAGCGCCGCAGCTTCGAGACCGCGTTCGAGGGGGTGATTCCAGGCATGCAGCGCCGCTATCGCGAGACCACCAGCGACTACATGCGCCAGGAGTACGAGCGCTTCATGTCGGCGCGGCCTTGCCCGGCCTGCGAAGGCCAGCGGCTGCGCAAGGAAGCGCTGGGGGTGACCATCACCGGCGAGAACATCGTTCAGGTGGTGAGCAAATCGGTCTCTGACGGGCTGCGCTGGGTGGCGATGCTGCAAAGCGACGAAGAGCGCCACAAGGCCACGGACTCGCTGAACGGCGGCGCGGCCGACCTGCCCCCGACCCCCCTGAGCCCGCGCGAGCAGACCATCGCCCGCCAGATTCTCAAGGAACTGCGCGCCCGGCTAGGCTTTCTGCACGATGTGGGGCTGGACTATCTGACCCTGAACCGCCAGGCGGCCACCCTGAGCGGCGGCGAGGCGCAGCGCATCCGCCTGGCCACGCAGATCGGCGCTCAGCTCATGGGGGTGATGTACATCCTGGACGAGCCGAGCATTGGCCTGCATCAGCGGGACAACGACCGCCTGCTGCACACCCTGCTGACGCTGCGCGACCTGGGCAACACGGTGTTGGTGGTGGAGCACGACGAAGAGACCATGCGCGCGGCCGATTGGATCGTGGACCTGGGCCCAGGCGCGGGCCAGCACGGCGGCGAAGTGATCTGCAGCGGCCCGCTGCAGACGCTGCTGGATTGCCCCGACTCGCTGACTGGCCAGTATCTGAGCGGCGCGCTGCGCATCGATGTGCCCAGACAGCGCCGGCCCGGCAACGGCGAATATCTGATCATCAAGCGCGCGGCTGAGAACAACCTGAAGCGGGTCGATGTGCGCTTCCCCCTGGGCAAGCTGATCTGCGTCACCGGCGTCAGCGGCTCCGGCAAGTCCAGCCTGGTCAACGAGATTCTCTACAAGGCCAGCGCGCAGAAGCTGTATCGCGCCAAGGACAAGCCGGGCCGGCACCAGGCCATTCTGGGGCTGGAACAGATCGACAAGGTGGTGGATATCGACCAAACGCCCATCGGCCGCACGCCGCGCTCCAACCCGGCCACCTATACCAATGTTTTCACCCAGGTGCGCGATCTGTACGCCACCATGCCCGAGGCCAAGGTGCGCGGCTACAAGCCGGGCCGCTTCAGCTTCAACGTCAAGGGGGGCCGCTGCGAGGCTTGCCTGGGCGATGGCATCATCAAGATCGAGATGCAGTTTCTGCCCGATGTCTACGTGCCGTGCGAGGTCTGTCACGGCAAACGCTACAACCGCGAGGCGCTGGAGATCACCTACCGCAACAAGAACATCGCCGAGGTGCTGGACATGACGGTCGAGGAGGGCATGCACTTCTTCGAGAGCTTCCCGGCCATCCGCAACAAGCTGCGCACGCTGTGGCAGGTGGGGCTGGGCTACATCAAGCTGGGCCAGCCGGCGACAACCCTCAGCGGCGGCGAAGCGCAGCGCGTCAAGCTGAGCAAGGAGCTGAGCCGCGTGGCCACCGGCCGCACGCTGTACATTCTGGACGAGCCGACCACCGGCCTGCACTTCGCCGATATCGAGAAGCTGCTCAAGGTGCTGCATAGCCTGGTGGACAAGGGCAACACCGTGGTGGTGATCGAGCACAACCTGGATGTGATCAAGTCGGCCGACTGGCTGATCGATCTGGGGCCGGAGGGGGGCGACAAAGGGGGCTATATCATCGCCGAGGGCACGCCAGAGCAGCTTGTTCAGGTCGAGCGCAGCTACACCGGCCAGTTTTTGCGCCCTGTGCTGGCCGGCCATGAGGCCAAGCAGCCGGCGGAGGTGATTGCGGAGCTGGAGGAGGTGGGCTGAACGGTGAATGATGAATGATGAATGATGAACGATGAACGATGAACTTCGACCGCTCGGGCCGGTCTTTGACCGAGCCCGCCGTCCTGATCACCTGCGGAGGCAACTGATGAACGATCTGCCAGGCGTCCCGCCGGGTTGAGCCGAGCGATGGACGCTAAACGATCTGCCAGGCGCCCCGCCGGGTTGAGCCGGGCAAGACGCTCGCTGGATCGAGAAACCGAGGTGGACCAATGGCCAAGAGCAACGCTGGAACCGTCGAAGAGTATCTGAACGAACTGCCGGCCGAGCGCCGCGCCGTGATCGAGCAAGTGCGGCAGGTGATCCTGGATAATCTGCCCCCCGGCTACCAAGAGACGATGAACTGGGGCATGATCAGCTACGAAGTGCCGCTGGCGCGCTACCCCAAGACCTACAACCAGCAGCCGCTGAGCTATGCCGGCTTGGCCGCGCAGAAGAACAGCTACTCCCTGTATCTGATGTGCGCGTACAACGGCGCTCTGCAGCAGGACTGGCTGGCGGAGCGCTTCGCCGCGGCCGGCAAGAAGCTGGACATGGGCAAATCGTGCCTCCACTTTCGCAGGCTGGACGACTTGCCCCTGGCGGTGATCGCCGAGGCCATCGCCCGGGTCGGCGTCGACGAGTTCATCGCGCGCTATGAACGGAGCCGGCGATGACGGTTTTCATAGCGTTTCTGCGCGCGATCAACGTCGGTGGCCGCACGGTCAAGATGGAGCGGCTGCGCGGCCTGTTCGAGCAGGCGGGCTACCGCGAAGTAGAGACCTTCATCGCCAGCGGCAACGTCATCTTTCGCGCGCCGATCGAAGACGCGCGGGCGCTGGAGCAGCAACTCGAAGCCCACCTGGCCGCGTCGCTGGGCTTCCAGGTGGCGACCTTCGTGCGCACGGCGGCTGAACTGGCCGCCATCGCCGCGGCCATCCCCTTCCCCATAGACGAAATCGAGAGCAACACGCTGTACGTGGGCTTCCTGCACGCGCCGCCGGGCGACGAGGCGCTGGGCAAGCTGGCAGCCCTGGCCACCCCGCTGGACGAATTTCGGGTCCACGGGCGCGAGCTGTACTGGCTCTGCCGCACCACCATCAGCCAATCTAAGGTCAACGGGGGGCAGCTCGAGAGCGCGCTGGACATGCCGACGACGCTGCGCAATCTGACCACGGTGCGGAAACTCGCGGCAAAGTACGCGATAACTTCCCCAAAGGACATCGAGGCGATCAATCGCAATGCAGACCGCCTCAACGCAGAGGGGACCGACGCGCTTGCTTACCAGGTTCCGCTATAACTCGGTCAACAACAGTTCACTAATTCGATCCACGGCGCCGCGCTGGGAGTCGCGCCGGAACAGGTCGATGAACGCTTCGGCCCGTTGCTTGCTGGTCTCGTCGGAGAGATCAATGACCGCGTTCTGACCAGGCGCACGCTCGAACACCATCATCAGGGACGCCGGCTCCACATAGCCAAGAATCATCCCCAGAAGGACCTCGCTGGCCAGATCGAGGTTGGCGGCGGACTGGGCGAACTTGGTCTGTCCGAAAAACGGAGTCATTACATCTTTGTGGTAGTAGCCGTGCGCTTCGTCGTAGCGAACGATCGCCCGCCACTCGCCATCGATGTAAGCCTCATAGCTGCCAGTCCCAGGCGAGACGCAGGTCGCTGGACTTCGCTGACATCATTCGGGGCCGAAGAGCTCCGTCACGATCTGCTGGACTGCGGCGGCGTTGGGCAGCAGCACCCAGGCGCCCGCGGGGGTGGTCCAGGGGGTGGTGGCCTGCTCCAGCGTGGCCGCCTTGACCTCGCCGCTGGCCAGCGCGGAGGCTAGTTGGAGCAGGGCCGGCCCGTCGCTGGGGGTCAGGTCGGTAACGACGCCGGCGCGCAGCACCCGGTAGAGCTCAGGCAAGCGGGGCCAGGTCTCCGGTTGGATTGCTTTCCCTGCCAGGGCTTGCAGCACCTGCAACTGGCGCATGGAGCGGCTGAAATCGCCGTCGCTGTGGCGGGTGCGCACGTAGACCAGCGCGCGTTCTCCGTCCATGATCTGCACGCCCGGATCGAAGCGGACGGTGGTGATGCCGTAGTCGGCGGTGGGATATTCCGTGTCGACGATGGGAGCGGGCACGTCGATCTCTATGCCGCCCAGCGCATCCACAGCCCGGACGAAGGTGGCGAAGTCCAGCAGGAGGGTGCGATCGACCGGCCGGCCCAGCTCCTGCTGCACGGTGCGCGCGGCCAGACGCGGGCCCGCGCTGGCATCGGCGGGGTCGTAGCCGAAGAACAGCGCGGTGTTGATGCGCTGCTCGCCGACGCCGGGGATATCCACCCACAGATCACGCGGAATCGAAAGCAGGGCCGCGCCCTGGCCATCGGGCTGGCTGCCCAGCAGAATCATCGAATCGCTGCGCGTCGGGCCGCTCTCGTCCGCTCGCTGGTCCACGCCCAGCAGCAGGATGGAAAGCGGCTGGCCGGCTGGCAAGGCCGCGGCCGGCTGCTCCAGCGCCTGGGTGGCTCCCCAGAGGCCAGCCAGCAGGGCAAATCCCAGACAGAGGCCCAGCAGGCCTAGCCCCAGCAGCAACGGCAGCCAACTGGCGCCGCGGCGGCGCTGGCGCCGCTGGCGGGCGCGCTCGACGATGGTGCGCTGTCGTTGATTCATGGCTACGACCTAGCCTACTACGCGGCTGAGCTCCGTGACGAAGCAGCGCGAGACGAAAAGCATGATGAAGAAGAAGAGGATGGCCATCCACAGGTAAACGGGCAAGCCGGCAATACGGCGGGGCGTGCGTGGGCGCTTCTCTGGCGGCTTGGGCAATGGGGTCTGGCAGCGCCAGCAAAGCTGCTTGTCTTCGGGATTCCAGGTTCCGCAATTGATGCAATCGGGCATAACGACCTCACGGGCAAAATGGATAGCTGATGATACCACAGGTTGCGTGGCTCTGAAAAGGGCGTCACAGCATCAGCAGTTTGACTCAACCGCCGCTCTTTCTTATAATGCAGGAGTCTTTGTGGATCCTCCCCAGGATCTCCGCAGCTCCCCTTTTTCGTCCACCAGCAGCAGGTAGTCACGGGAATCAACCGCCGATGGCTGGCTGGGCACTATCGACTCACGGCCTTAGTATATCTTGCAAGGAGACAACGATGAGACACCTACCGACCCTCCACCGAGCGCCGTCCGGCTGGCTGCG
>JAJTXO010000236.1 GCA_021463315.1 Caldilineales bacterium
TGTGCGCGTCGAGGAGGAGGCGAGGGGGGGAGGAGAGGGAGGGGGGGGTGGCGCGGGCGGCGAGCAGGGCGTACCAGGCCATGCTGAGCTGGTCGGCGTGGATCAGGTCGAAGCGGGTCTCCTGCACCAGGCGACGCAGCAGCGCGCTCATCTCTGGCACATCGTCGCGGGCGACGTACATCGGCAATCCGGTAACAAGGCCCTTGATCCCAGCTCGGACATTCCGGGCCATGGAACGCACCATGGGCGCGGTGTAGACAGTTTTGCACAAACCAGCCAGGTGCTCAATCGACTCTTGTCGGTCGTCAGCTCTTGTGAAGGAGATCAGAGTGACATCGTGGCGCTGCACCAGATGACGCAACATGTAATAAGCCCGCACTTTTGGGCCGGCGTCCAGGGGATAAGGTAGAACTTGGGTTAGCAGTAGAACTCGCGCCATAGGTGGTCCCACTATGCCAGCAACTGTTTTCCGGTCAGCTATCGGTGTTCTGCGAATGCGATCAACGCATTGCCGATGCGCCTAGCAGCGCGTCCGTCGCCGTAGGGATTGCGTGCATCTGCCATGCGGGTATATTCGACCCGATCGTCCAGAAGATGATAGGTTTCAGATACGATTCTGTGAGGATCCGTGCCTATCAAGCGGGTGGCGCCAGCGTCAACAGCCTCGGGGCGCTCGGTGGCTAGGCGCAACACCAGGACTGGCTTGTCAAGGCTTGGCGCTTCCTCTTGTAGACCACCTGAGTCGGTCAGGATCAAGTGACAGCGCTGCATTAAGTAGATCAGGATTCGGTAGTCTACGGGGGGGAGCAAGGTGATGCCCGGCTGTCCTGCCAGTGCGTGATGAACCGGTTCCCACACGTTAGGGTTGCGATGCACGGGATAGACGATATGAACCTGGTGCTGCCGCTCACGCCCAATGCGGGTAAGTGCCTGACAGATATCGTCCAATGGTTGCCCAAAGTTCTCGCGGCGGTGCGCCGTGACGAGAATCCATTGCCGATCAGCGGGCAGCTTATTCAGAGCGTGATCGGGGGGTGGGGTCCAGCCTTCTTTAACCACGGTCAGGAGTGCGTCAATGACGGTATTGCCGGTGACAACGATACGGTGGGCATCGATACCTTCACGCAATAGCTGCCTGCGCGCGATTTCTGTTGGCGCGAAGAGCAGGTCGCTGACGTGATCGGCAACTATCCGATTCATTTCCTCGGGAAATGGGTTGGCGCGGTCATAGGTACGCAGCCCCGCCTCGACGTGACCGACGCGCACCTTGCGATGTTGCGCTGCCAATGCCGTCATCATCACCGTGGTGGTGTCGCCCTGCACCAACACCCAATCTGGGCGCTCCGCCACTAGCACCTCATCCATGGCTGCCAGGACGCGTGCCCCCAACCCAGATAACGACTGGCCCGGCTGCATCAGGTGGAGGTCGATGTCTGGCGTGATCTGAAAGACCTGTAGGACTTGGTCCAGCATCTCTCGATGTTGCGCCGTCGCGCATGTGCGAACTGTGCAGGCCGGTGCAAGTGACTGGAGCGCGCGGACGACTGGAGCCATCTTAATGGCTTCGGGCCGAGTTCCAAAGACAACCAGGACACGCAGCGGATTGGGTGGCATAGGAAGACCAGAATCTTGCATAACGATGGGATGAGTCACCTGGTACTATTCGGGTTCCACAGGGGCGTCTTGTTCCAGGCGGCGAGTGCGTGACCAGGACAAGTTGCGATAGCGAAGTCGCACCCACAGTCCGATCCACACTCGCCACAATACGTAGAACGGTCCAATCAACATGGCCTGAAAAGCTCGTCTCGGCGCTCTGGTCGCGATCAAGCCGAGGAAAGGATATAGCACAGCCAGGAACAGCAGGGTCGCACTGCCCCAGAATAGACTCGATGGTTGGCGTGACAGCAGCGCTCCAACGAGCTGGAGTATGATCAAAGCCACAGAACCAAGTGCCAGCAGGGAGAACGGTGGGAGTGCCAGCTCCAGAAACTTGTCCAGTGCATCCCAATAACGCTGACGCCAGGTTAGCGACCACAGCACGCGCAGATAACGACGTTGCAAATCGAAGGCGCCGCCATACCAGCGGAGACGTTGCGGCGTGGCATCTTTCCAGCGTGTTACGGCTTGTCCCAGCGAGAAGGCATCGGGCGTGTAGCGGATGCGCACCCGTTGGGTGACGAGGTAGATGCCGTAGTCGCGATCTTCAGTCAATGACTGGGCGCCGATCCACGGGTGTTGTTCCAACACTTGACGACGAAAGACCATTGCGTCGCCCATCAAACGCGCGGACAAGCCCAGGTTCTCCTTGGCTTGATTACGAATGCGGTTGTTTAGGCGCATGTCGGCGTCGGCAAGCGCGCTGAACAGGCTGTTATCAGGGTTAGCGATGACGTGTCGGCCTTGCACTACCTGCGCACCGTCTGCAAACAACCGCTGCACAACGGTCAGGAAGTCACGATCGACCCGGCTATCGGCGTCGAAGACCGCAATTGCATCGTAATGGCGTGAATCGACCAGGAGCCGTTTGATCAGCCAGTCCACGGCATACCCTTTGCGACCGCGCGGCTCGTCCGAGCGAATGTGTACGGACGCGCCGGCTGCTTCGGCCGTCGCAGCAGTGGCGTCGCTGCAGTGGTCGGCTACTACATGAACGTCAAAGTAGGCGACAGGATAGTCGATCTGCCGCAAGCGGCGCACCGTAGCGGCAATAACGTCTTGTTCATTGTGAGCAGGCGTTATGAGTGCAAAGCGCAACGTTGATAGGTCGTTGCTGTCAGCAGGCGCATTGGTGTGTCGCCCGCCTGTCAACAGCAAGAAGTAATGATAGACCAGACCGGCAGCAATGACGGCGCCGAGGAGGCACGACAGAAGATCAATGGCGAATCTCATAGGCTGAAGCTCAAGTTGGCCGGAGGTTGCTGCTGGCTCAGATGGCGCAGCATGTAATAGGCGCGCACCTTGGGGCCGGCGTCCAGCGGATAGGGGAGAACCTGGGTGAGGAGGAGGATGTTAATGGTTAATTGGGGAATTGGGGAATTGGGGAATGGTTAATTGGGGAGGGGGCGGGGGCGGCGGGTGGAGAGGCGACGGAGGAGATCGTCGATGGCGTGGCCGGCGAAGAGGATCCAGAAGGCGTCGACGGGCAGCCGGTAGCGCACGTTGGCCCAGGAGGCGATATGCACCACGGTGTAGGTGGCCATGAAGAGCAGCACCAGGGCCAGATAGGCCAGGCGGAGATCGGGGGAACTGGGGGAACTGGGGGAACTGAGGGAACTGGGGGAACTGGGC
Source organism: Caldilineales bacterium (assembly GCA_021463315.1). Lineage (GTDB taxonomy): Bacteria > Chloroflexota > Anaerolineae > JAAEKA01 > JAAEKA01 > JAAEKA01. The sequence continues at coordinate 3,289 of JAJTXO010000236.1, forward strand.
GCGGGCTGGGTGCTGAAGCGGCCGCGGCTGATGTCGACGAGGGCCAGGACCAGGCCGTAGAGCATGAAGGGCAGGAAGAGGCCGAAGCTGAGCAGCCGCGCGGCGTTGCTGAGCAGGCTGGACTGCGGCGTGGGCCAGAACTGGAAGTAGATGGGGATGCGGCTGAGCGACAGCAAGAGGTAGCGGCCGGGATCGTCCAGCACGATCTGCACGCCGCGGTCCAGCAGGGCGCGGTCCAGCAGGGCATCGTTCAGCCCGCGCAGCTCTGGCGGGATCAGCTCCTGGTAGGAGACGCCATGCTCCGGCGACAGCACCGCCTCGAACTGCGTGCCGTAGATGGGATGGTTGGCCCAGAAGAAGTTGATGCCCACGTTGGTGTTGGGCATGCCGACCACGCCGAAGGCGCGGTAGTTGCGCACCACGAAGGGGAGCAGCAGCAGCGCCATCAACACCGCGGCCGCGGCCAGCGGTCCCAGCGCCCGCCGCAGCCAGCCTCGCCGCCAGGCCAGCCAGAGGAACCAGCCAGCCAGCACAGCCAGGAAGGGGCCGATGGCCTGGCGCAGCAGCAGCGTGACCCCCATGGCCAGCCCCAACTCCAGCCCCAGCCGCCAGCGCCGGCCAGCGGCCGCTCCCACGTCGCCCAGCGCGGCGGCCAGACGCATGGCCGCGTCCACCGTCCACAGGACAGCGACCATGTAGAGCGCCTCGCTCATCAGCGAAGCGGCGTAGAGGATGAAGTAGAAGTAGACCGCGCTGATGGCCGCGGCGATCAAGGCTGGCCGGCTGCCGAAGATGCGCCGGCCGATGCGCCAGGTCAGCCAGGGCATGGTGACGCCTACCAGCACAGCCTGGATCAGGCGGGCGACCAAGGGCGCATGGCCGAAGAGGGTGTAGACGGCCGCCAGGTAGAGGGTGTAGAGGTAGGACCAGAAGGCAGTGGGCTGGTCCGCCTGCACGCCGGGCCACCAGGCCGTGCCGAAGGAGAAGCCATGCCCGGCCGCCACCCGCTGCGCCAGGGCGTCGTAGGAGATCTGGTCGAAGGTGCCGCCGCGCGTTTCCTCGATGCCGTTGCCCAGGAAGAGGGCCACGGCCACGCGCAGCAGCACGGAGAGCAGGATGATGGCCAGGAGGATGCGGCGTTCGTGTTTTGTGTTCATGGCAAGCTGCGGGCCTCAGATACTAGAGCTGCTCAAGTTCGGACCTGAACCAGTCCTGCCATCGGGGGCTGATGCGTATGCCTTTGTCTAGCAGGCTCTGGAGGTCTTGCACCGCTTCTTGTGCGGTCAGCAACCCCGCGAGTGCGGCAGCAAGAAGAATACCGAGGGTCCCCTTGACGGGCATGGCCAAAGCAAAAGCCGCACGACGCGCCAGTCGTTCGTCGATGACAACCCAGTCCGGGTTGATCTGTTGCGCCAGCAAGAGCACCGCCATTTCCCCTGCGTCCAGCCCGGTTAGCAGTGGATCGAGAGACGAGACAGGTGGAGACGGGACGACCTGGAGCCAGTGAGCACGGGCGAGGGCCATCGCATCCGGTTTGTCCGCGCCCTGAACGACCACTTCATCGTACACTTCCGCCGGAACAATGACCTCATCGAACAGCGCCCGGAGCAGTTCCAAGCGGTCGATCATGGCAAGGGCAATCAACGGCGTGGCGTTGACAATCGTCCTCATTTTTGAGCGTGCCGAGATGCCAAAACCCGGCTGGTCTCAGTTTCATAGGACATCTCATCCTCTGCATAGTCGATAACCGAGAAGCCATGCTCGCTCAACAAGCGATAGAATTCCCAACGGTCGCAGTTCAGCAACTGCGCGCCAAAGCTGGAAGATATCTTGCCCTGCTGATAAAGTGAGCCCAGGGTTGATAACAGCACCCGACGTCGAAACTGTTCCAGATCTTCTCGGGATGCCACCAGCAGGGCCTGTGGAAATGTCACCGCCACGCTGTTGCCGGTACGGTGGACAGAAGCGTGACTGTAGTCACCATGAGTCATCATGTCACCTCAAGAGCGTGCAAACCTCGATAGGTCTCCAAATCCGCAATCCAAGTATATCACAGGGCGCAACCCACGCCAAAGCCTGCGCGCCGAGCCAGGGCTTTCAAAGAGTCCGACGCTGGCTGGCCGAACTACAGGCGTGCCCGACGCCATCATCGCGGCCACGGCCATCGGCCATGGCTTGACGCTGGTGACGTTGAACCGGAGAGATTTCCAGCATGTCGCGGGTCTCAGCCTGTATCAGACAGACCCGCAGGAACACCTCTAGCCAAGGTTGCCGACTTTCGGGAAGCCCGCGTCGTTCAGCCCTGGTACAGCTCCAGCAGCGCCTGATACTCACCGACGCGCTGGGCTTCGTACCATTGCCGGCCGGCCGCGCCCATGGCCGCCATGCGGGCGGGATCGGCCAGGGCCGCGTGCAGGGCCTGGGCCAGGCGGGGCGCGTCGCCAGGGGGAACGATCCAGCCCGTGACCCCTTCCTGCACGTATTCGGGCAGCGCGCCGGACTGGGTGACGATGACCGGCTTGCGGAAGGCGTAGGCCGCGGCCACCAGGGCCGATTGGGTGGCGTCCTGGTAGGGCAAGACCAGCAGGCCGCAGCGCCGAAAAAGGTCGATGGCCTCGGCGTCGTCGATGCGGCGCTGGCGCAGCTCGACGCCGGGCGGCAGCGGCCTGTCCCACAGGTGGGCCAGCTCGCCCTGGCCGGCCAGCAGCAAGCGCAGCGGCGGGCGGCCGTCCTGCGCCGCCAGCGCGGCCGCCTCCAGCAGCGTCCCCACCCCTTTGTACTGCTCCAGCCGGCCAAAGAAGAGCGCCCACGGCTCGTAGGATAGCGCATGGTCGGCCAGGGCCGCGGGCAGGCCGCTCTGGTCGTAGCTCAGAAAGCCGTGCAACAGCGGGACGGCCACAACGCGCTGCGGCGCGGCGCCCCTGGCCAGCAGGCGTTGGCGATAGAGCTGCCCATGCACCAGCACCCGATCGACCGAGCGCAGCATCAGCCGGTTCCAGAGGCGGATCAGCGCGGGGAAGCGCACCCCCACGTGGGGGTCCAGGTCGTGCAGGGTTTGGATCACCCGATAGCCGCGGCGGCGCAGAGCGGGGGCCAGGGCCAGGTTCCAGAGATGGACCGCGGGGAAGTGGATGGTGGGG
>JAJTXO010000237.1 GCA_021463315.1 Caldilineales bacterium
CCGCGACCGGGTCCAGCGCGGCCAGCCGGGCGTGCAGCGCCAGCGCGCCCAGTTGCGCCGCGTCGCGTTCCAGCTCCGCTCGCAGGGCCGCGTCGGGCGGGACCTCAGGAATGCCCAGACCCTCCAGCACCGCGGCCACATATAGTCCGGTGCCGCCCACCAGCAGCGGCAGCCGGCCGCGGCGGTGGATGTCGTCGATGGCTGCATAGGCCGCCCGCTGATACTGAGCCAGCGTCAGCACCTGGTCAGGATCCACCACGTCCAGCAGATGATGGGGAATCTGGGCCTGCTGGCTGGGGCTGACCTTGTCGGTGCCGATATCCAGGCCGCGGTAGATCTGCCGGCTGTCAGCCGACACGATTTCGCCGCCCAGCGCGGCGGCCAGTTGCAGGGAGATGGCCGTCTTGCCCACCGCGGTGGGGCCGACAATGGCCAGCAGGGGAGGATGAGGCATGGTCAGAGCACGGCAGCCATCCCTGCGTCAGAGATGGCTGCCGTGGCGCTAGGAGCGGGGGCGCACCGAGACGACCAATTGGCCCGGCTGGATAGTGAGCGCTTCGACGCACCAGGCGCCCAATTGCTGATCCAGCGATTGGTTGACGAAGCCGGGGATGGCCGAGGTGGCCAGGTTGCGCGGGCTGATGCTGTCGGCTACGAAGTCGACGTTGCAGTTGCTGACCGTGAAGCGCCCCTGGACGGTCACATCGCGCAGCGAGACGAAGCTGTAGCGCAGCGAATCGAAGCTCATGGTCATGGTGTTGTTGCCGAGCTGCACGTCCAGCCCACTGATCTGCAGGCCGGGCACCGAGGTGGCCCCCTGTTCGATGTCGTCGGCGGTGATGACCAGCGTCCTTGGCCATTCAGGCGTCGGCGTGGCCGCGGGCCGCGCCGGCGCGCGGGTGGCGGCAGGAACCACGCGGGTAGCCGTGGGTGCGACGCGGGTGGCCGTCGGCGCGACGCGGGTGGCTGTGGGTGCGACGCGGGTGGCTGTCGGCGCGACGCGGGTGGCTGTCGGCAGAACAGCCAGCTCGGCCGCGCGGGTCGGCGCATTGGAGGATGTGACGACCACCGAGGCTGTGATCGGCGCGGCAACAGCGATCTCCGCGGCCGGGGCCACGGTGGGAGTGAGGGCAACCGTGACCGTCAGCGGCGCGGCCGCGGCCACGGGAGGCGCGGCGGTGGGGACCACGATCGGAGCGGCGGCCACAGGCGCGGCCGGCGCAGCAGCCGCCGGCGCGGCCGGCTGGGCTGAGGGCGCTCGTCCGATGTAGAACAGCGGCGGCAGCGGGGTGGAGGAGCAGGCTGACAGGGCCAGCGCGGCCAGCATCAGCAGCATAACGGCCAGCGTTCGGTAGCTTCTGGTTCGTTTCATCGAATCACCTCAGATTGCGTTCTCGATTTGTCTGACTTCCAGCAGTCGGCCGTCGGCGGAAAAGGAGACGGCCACCACATCGATGCGGCGCGGCCCTGTCCAGCCGGCCGCGTCACAATAGGCTTCGGCCAGCGCGGCCAGCCGGGCCTGCTTGGCCGGCGTCACCGATTCCTCGGCGCTGCCGTAGCTCTGGCCGCGGCGGGTGCGCACCTCGACGATCACCAGACAGGCGCCGTCCTGGGCCACCAGGTCGATCTCGCCGCTGCGGCCGCTGCGCCAGTTGCGCGCCAGGATCTGGTAGCCCTGGCCCGCCAGCAGCTCAGCCGCCATCTGCTCGCCAGCACGGCCCAACTGTTGACGGCGATCAGCCATGCTCAGGTTCCTCGCTCAGAAGAGACAGGTGTGCGTCTTGTAGCGGCTGGAAGCTCATGCGGTGCTGCGCGCAGGGGCCAAGCTGGCGCAGCGCGGCCCGATGAGCCGCGGTGCCGTAGCCCTTGTGCCGCTGAAAGCCGTAGCCGGGATGCTGCATCTCCAGCTCGACCATCCAGCGGTCGCGGCTGACCTTGGCGACAATGGAGGCGGCGGCGATGGAAAGCACGTGGCGATCGCCCTGGGGCAGGGAATACTGCGGCGTGGCCAGCTCGCTCAGGCGCAGGTAGTCGATCAACAGATAGTCGGGCTGAAGGATCAAGCCAGCCAGCGCGGCATGCATGGCCTGGCGCGTGGCCGCGGCGATGCCCTGCGCATCGATCTGCGCAGCCGGGATCATGCCCACCGCCCAGGCCGCGGCCTGCTGGGTGATCTGATCGAACAGGCGCGCGCGTTGCCCGGCCGACAACTGCTTGGAATCGGCCACGCCGGCCAGCCGGTCAGCCACGGCCGGATCAGGGGGCAGGATCACCGCGGCGGCCACCACCGGCCCAGCCCAGGCGCCGCGACCCGCCTCGTCCAGCCCGGCCACGCGACGATAGCCGGCCTGCCACAGGGCCAATTCTGCGGCCAGGGATGGCTGTTGCCGGCTGAACGATGACACGATGCTCGCGAAGGTTTCTGGACGCGAAAAGGGCGGGGAAGACCCCGCCCATACGGCTTACTGGTTGATGCCCACTTCTTTCAGGCGGGCCGCCTTGCCGCGCAGATCGCGCAGGTAGTAGAGTTTGGCCCGGCGAACCTTGTTGCTGCGCAGCACCTCGACCTTGTCGACGCGCGGCGAATGCTGCAAGTAGGTGCGCTCGACGCCGATGCCGTGGGAGGCGATGCGGCGCACGGTGAAGCTGGAGCCGGCGGCCTGCTTGCCGCGGATACGGATAATGGTGCCCTGGAAGACCTGGACGCGCTCGCGGCTGCCTTCGACGATGCGGGCATGGACACGGACCGTGTCGCCGATGCGCAAGGCGGGGATGCCGGGATGCGCCTTGGGCTCAAGAGACTCAAGCAATGGGTGTTGCATGGGATACCTTCCTGAACGATTTTCTCTGCCTTTGTTATGCCACACCGCAGCTTGCGAATTGGATCAGGCGCGCCACAGCCGCGGAAATTGGTCGTCTATCAGGCTGACGAAGGGCAAGTATAGCACAGGGGCCATGCCGAAGCAAATTCACAGGCCCGCTTGGTATCGCTCGGCCAGCTCCGGCTCCTGCTCCAGCCGCGCCAGAAAGGCCAGGTCGGCGTCGGTCAGCCAGGCTGTCTCCAGCATGTCAGGCCGGCGCTGGGCCGTGCGCAGCAGCGCCTGCTGCCGTCGCCAGCGCTGCACGTTGGCGTGATGGCCCGAGAGCAGGATCTCCGGCGCTCCCCAGCCGCGGAAGTCAGGCGGCCGGGTGTAGTGCGGATATTCCAGCAGGCCGGTGGCGTGCGAGTCGTCGGCCGCACCCTGCTCAGCGCCCAGCGCGCCGGGCAACAGGCGGGTTACCGCGTCGACGATCAGCATCGCGGCCAGCTCGCCGCCGGAGAGCACGAAATCGCCGATGCTGATCTGGTCGGTGCAGAGATGGCGGCGCACCCGCTCGTCCACCCCCTCGTAGCGGCCGCAGATCAGAGCAATGCGAGGATGATCGGCCAGCTCCAGCGCCACGCTCTGGTCGAAACGCCGGCCCTGGGGGGTCAGCAGGATGATGGGGATCGGCTGGCTGGCTGGGGCAGCAGCCGGCTGGTCAGCCCAGCGCGGCGCCAGCGCCAGCACGCTCTCCACCGCGCGAAAGATCGGCTCTGGCTTCATCACCATGCCGCCGCCGCCGCCGTAGGGGTAGTCGTCGGTGATGGCATGCTTGCCTTCGGCGTAGTCGCGGATGTTGTGCAGCGCCAGGGAGATGATGCCGGCCTCGCGGGCGCGCATGACGATGCTGTCGTCCAGCGGGCCGGCGAACATGGCTGGGAAGAGGGTGAAGATGTCGAAATGCATGGGTAGCTCCTCAGGGGGTTTATACCGCACTTGAGGCGATGAAGGCAAGTTGGCTGCGTGGCGCCCCGCAAGAGGTCCTCGGCCACCCGCGATCCATGGGGTCATCCGCCGTCCCCGGGGGGACAATGGGCGATTTTGCCGCGTTGCACGTTTTTCGCTGTTGCGCTATAATCACCTGACCGCATCAAATCCCTTGCAGCCTGAAGAGGAACATGGTCCAGCCTATGCCCAAGGATGAATTCTCAGAATCTCCAACTTCCCTGGAAGATCTGATCGCCCGACTGCCGCGCACCTACAGCGATGAAGACATCCAACTGATCCACAACGCCTACGCGCTGGCCAGCGAGGCTCACGCCGATGTCCCCCGAGCGTCGGGCGAACCCTACATCATCCACCCGCTGGCGGTAGCCGGCATTCTGGCCGATCTGCGGCTGGATGCCAAGGCGATTGCCGCCGGGCTGCTGCACGACGTGGCCGAGGACACCACCGTCAGCATCAGCGACATCAGCAAGCGCTTCGACGCGGACGTAGCCAGCCTGGTGGATGGCGTGACCAAGCTGGAGAAGATCAGCCAGATCAGCACCAAGGTGGGCAAAGAGGAACAAGAAGAGGAAAGCGAGGGGAAGGAGGTCACGGCGGCGCAGGCTCGGCCACGCCGCGAGGAAAAGGAGGCGCAGGCCCCCAATCCGCGCCTGCGCAGCCAGCGCGATGAGACTCTGCGCAAGCTCTTCCTGGCCATGAGCAAGGACATTCGCGTGGTGCTGATCAAGTTGGCCGACCGGCTGCACAACGTCCGCACGCTCAGCCATCTCAAAGAGCACAAGCGCCGGCGCATCGCACGCGAGACTTTGGAGATCTACGCGCCGCTGGCCAACCGGCTGGGCATCTGGCAGATCAAATGGCAGTTGGAGGATGGCGCGTTTCGCTGGCTGGAGCCGGCCATCTACAAGAGGATCGACAGCGACCTGACAACCCGCCGCGTCGAGCGCGAGCAGTCCATCGCCCGCGTGATCCGCATCATTCAAAACGAACTGCAAAAGCTGGGCATCACCGCGGTGGTGGAGGGCCGGCCCAAACACATCTACAGCATCTACCGCAAAATGCAGCGCAAAGGCATCGAGCTGGAGCGGGTCTACGACATCCAGGCCGTGCGGATCCTGGTGACCGAAATCAGCGATTGTTATATCGTGTTGGGCGCCATTCATGGGCTGTGGCGACCGATCCCTGGCGAGTTCGACGACTACATCGCCAATCCCAAGGACAACATGTATCGCTCGCTGCACACCGCCGTGATGGGGCCCGAGGGCCACAGCCTGGAGGTGCAGATCCGCACCTTCGAGATGCATCGCTCGGCCGAGCTGGGCATCGCCGCCCACTGGCGCTACAAGGAGCAGGTCAAGCGGGATGTGGAGTTCGAGAACAAGCTGGCCTGGCTGCGCGGCCTGATGATCGACTGGCAGGGGGAGGTGACCGACGCCACCGAGTTCGTGGACTCGATGCAAACCGACTTCTTCGCCGACCGGGTCTATGTCTTTACGCCGCAGGCTGACCTGAAGGATCTGCCGGCCGGCTCCACCCCCATCGACTTTGCCTACATGGTCCACACCGAGGTGGGCCACCGCTGCCGCGGCGCGCGCGTCAATGGCCGGCTGGTGCCGCTGGACTTCCGCCTGCGCAACGGCGACATCGTAGAGATCATCACCTCAAAACGGGGCGGCCCCAGCCGCGACTGGATGAACCCTTCGCTGCCCTACACCAAGACCAACCGGGCCCGATCCAAGATTCGCCAATGGTTCCGCAAGCAGAGCCGCGAGGAGAACATCCAGCAGGGGCTGGAGACCTTGAACCGCGAGCTAAAGCGGCTGAACATCGAGCGCAGCCATGACTCCATCGCCAAGCTGTTCGGCCACGACAAGGTCGATGATTTCTACGCCGCGCTGGGCTTTGGGGATATCAACACCCCCCAAGTGGCCAGCAAAGTGCTGGACATGGACCGCAAGGAGAAGGACGAGACAGTCAGCGCGGAGGAAAGCGGCTTCATGGCGGTCGCCCCCACCTCCACCGATGGGGTGACGGTGCTGGGGGTGGCCGACCTGCTGAACCGGACGGGCATGTGCTGCAACCCGATCCCCGGCCAGGAGATCATCGGCTACGTCACCCGGGGCCGTGGCGTCACCATCCATCGGGCGACCTGCCCCAACCTGGCCCACATGATCAAGAAAGATCCGGCGCGCATCGTGGAGGTCAGTTGGGGCCAAGCCGTCGAGAAGACACATCCAGTCCACATCCGCGTGGAAGCCTTTGACCGCTCTGGCCTGCTGCGAGACATCGCCAACCTGGTGGCCAGCGAGCGCATCAACATGCTGGACGCCAAGGCCACCACCGGCTACAAGGGCAATCTGGCGGAGGTCGAGGCCACCTTGCAGATCAGGGACGCCGAGCAGCTCAGCCGCATCCTGGCCCGCATCGAGCGCCTGCCCAACGTCACCGAGGTGCGGCGCTGGCACGCCTGAGCCGGTGGCTGGAAGCCACCGGCTGACCGCACCAAGGCCCCTCAGGGCCTGGGATCTAGCGGCTGAGGCCGCTAAGCCGGTGGCTGGAAGCCACCGGCTGACCGCACCAAGGCCCCTCAGGGCCTGGGATCTAG
>JAJTXO010000238.1 GCA_021463315.1 Caldilineales bacterium
ACCCCCTCAAGCGCCGCGCGAGATAGTAGATGCGCCGTCCGACGCCGGACATAGTCAGGTCCCAGGCGCCGGTGTAGCGCACGATCTGGCCGCCGAAGCCCTGCTTGAAGCGATAGACGCCCCACAGGCCCCCTTTTTGTTCGACGAAATCCTCGGCATAGGCCGCGGGATCCGCGCCCACCTCGTCGGGAATGCCCCACAGGTCATAGCTGGTGCAGCCCAGGCTGGCGGCCCAGGTGATGCCGGCCCACTGCAGGGCGTGGTTGGGCATGCGCGGCCGCTCCTGGCTGCTGCTGGCGCCCCACATGTACCAGCTCTTGCGCCCCAGGGCAAAGATGGCCACCGCGGCCAGCGGCTGGCCCTCGAACTCGGCCAACAGCCAGCGCGCCTCGGCAGGCTGGAATATCTCGAACGCGCGGCTGTAATAGCCTGGCTGATGGACGCCGAAGCCATCGCGCTGGCCCGTTTCGGCGTTCATGGCGTGCCACGCGGGCAGGTCGGCCGCGCACATCGGCCGCACCGTCACCTCTTTGCGCTCGGCCAGACGCACGTTGTAGCGCCATTTCTGCTTCATGCCAGCCAGCACCGCCTCCGGCCCGCGGCTCAGATCCAGGTGGATGGTGCTGCGCGGCTGCACAGGATGGCCGCGGCGCAGGCCGTAGCTCTGCAAGATCAGGTCGAGCTGCGGCGAGTCGGGCAGGTCAGGCTCCAGTTTGAGCAGCGCGGGGCGGTAGGGCGCGATCGTCTCGCGCAGCACGGCCAACAGCGCGCGCGCCTGGGCCGCGTTGCGCCAATCTACCATCGGCCCCTTGGGCACATAGGCCAGGGTCTGGCCCCAGGGCAGGCGGCGCAGCAGCACCTGCGCGCCGGCCACGATGCGGCCATCCGTCAGCAGCGCCACCCGCTCCGCCTGCCAGCCGATCTGCGCCTTGAGCGCGGCCCAGCGGCTGGTCTGCAGGATGTGGCCGTCTGGATGGTCGGCAACGAACGCATCCCAAGCGACCGATGAAAGTTCAGGCGTGGCGGTGGCGTGCATGGTGAAAATCTTTTCTCCGAGCGGAATAGACTTCGGAAGTCGCCGCAGCACTTCCGAAGTCTTGGCTGATCAGCCAGGGGCCGCGGGGATTATACCCGGGCCAGATGGAAAAACCAACTGAGCGCGGCTCGGTTCAGGGGCTTGCGTGGCCGCTGTGGTATAATCGCGGCCGTGAGCACCCTGCCCATCTTCACCTATCTGGCCATCTTCGGCGCGGCGCTGCTGCTGGCCATGCTGCTGACGCCGCTGGCTGGCCGGCTGGGCCGACGCTGGGGCCTGGTGGACCGACCCGGCGGCCGGCGCACCCACCGCGGCGAGATTCCCCGCACCGGCGGCATCGCCCTGTTCGGCGCGTTCATTCTGACCCTGCTGCTGGCCTTCCTGGTCTTCCCCCGCTTCCTGCCCCCCAGCACCGACCCCAACGAGACCACCCGTCTGGTGGGCCTGCTGCTGGGCAGCGCCATCGCCTTCGGCTTTGGCCTGCTGGACGATCGGCGCGAGCTGAGCTGGCGCGGCCAGATCCTGGCCCAGATGCTGTGCGCGGCCGTGGCCATCGCCACGCTGATCTTCATCGAGCGGGTCAACAACCCCTTCACCGATACGCAGATCGTCTTTTCCGACCTGGTGGTGTGGGCGCTGACCACTTTCTGGTTCCTGGGCGCGATGAACACCCTCAACTGGCTGGATGGGCTGGATGGCCTGGCGGCCGGGGTGACGGCGATTCTGGCCGCGGTGCTGGTGGTGCATATGCTGGGACGCGCAGATCCGCCGCAGCTTTGGGTGGCCATCCTGCCGCTGGCGCTGCTGGGCGCGACGCTGGGCTTCCTGCCCTGGAACTTCAACCCCGCCCGCATCTTCATGGGCAGCAGCGGCTCCTATTTCCTGGGCTTTGCCGTGGCTGCGCTGGGCATCATCGGCGGCGCCAGGATGGCCACGGTGCTGCTGGTGCTGGGCCTGCCCATCGTCGACGTGGCCTGGCTGATCTGGCGGCGCCGTCGCCGCGGTGTGTCGGCCGGCGCCGGCGGCCGCGACCATCTGCATTTTCGTCTGCTGGACCTAGGCCTGGGCCAGCGCCAGATCGTGCTGGGCTACTACGCCTTCTGCGCGGCCTTTGGCCTGCTGGCTCTCAGCATTGGCCCCCGCATCTTCAAGCTGTTGGCATTAGTGGGTCTGAGCGTGGCCGTTCTGGTCGTGCTGGGGTGGGCGGAACGGCAGGAGGGGGAGGGGGAATGATGAATGATGAATGATGAATGATGAACGATGAATTTCCGCAGCCGCTGAGGCGGCTTTGCAGGTTCAGCCGGCAGATTTATCTGCCGGGTTCTCTGCTGCGAACGATAAATCTCCGCAGCCGCTGAGGCGGCTTTGCAGGTTCAGCCGGCAGATTTATCTGCCGGGTTCTCTGCTGCGAACGCTGAATTTCCGCAGCCGCTGAGGCGGCTTTGCAGGTTCAGCCGGCAGATTTATCTGCCGGTCTCCGGTTCAGCCGGCAGATTTATCTGCCGGGCCCTCCGGCCTCCGCCAGCCCTTGCTGCAAGAGCGCCAACAGGCCGGCTACATCCCCCTCCCAGAAACGCACCGGATCTAACCACAGGCCGGGGAAGAGCAAGCTGCGCAGAGCGCCGTCGGCGTCAGGCATGATCTCGCGATCCTCGCCCGTCTGCCAGTTGAACCAGCGCACCTGCCGCTCGTAGGCCACCAGAACCAGGTATTCCTGCACCCCGTTGCGGCGATAGACCCGCAGCTTGTCGTGCAAGTCGTGGGCGACGCTGCTGGCCGCGATCTCCACCACCAGCTCCGGCGCGCCGGCCAGATAGTCGTCCCGGTCGATCCAGGCCCGGCCAGAGCTTTCGATCCACAGGCAAGCATCCGGTTGGAGCACGTTCTCCCGGTCGAGACGCAACGTGGTGTTGTCGTTGACCATCACGCCGGGGGTGGCTGCCCAATAGGCGCCGAGCCAGGCCATGATGGCGCTGTGCGGTAGACCATGAACACGAGCTCGTACAGGTGATGACACAAGCACAACTCCTTCCAGCAATTCCGCTTTGAGATCAGGGTGCTCCTCATAGCGTCGTTCAAACTCCAGGCGCGTCAATCGATCGCCGCTGTGCAGCGGCGGCCGGTCGCCGCCGCCGTTGGAACCGACCGCTGAAGCCATCGCTGTGTTTGGTATCACTCGTGTATTTTCACGTTCCAGAACTGCCACACTCATGAGACACCTCGTGTTTGCTTCGGGATAAGACAAAGTCTAGCACAGAGCACGCCCGCTGTCAACGGCGTTGCAAACTGGCCTGCTCTGCCAGAATGCCGGACGTCACACGGCGCGCAGGGTCAGCTCCGTCACCTCCGGCGGGCAGTTGAAGCGCACCGGCGGCGAGATCACGCCGATGCCGCGGTTGGTGTACAGCGCCAGCGACTCCACCTGATACAGCCCGGCCGGGTATTTCTGGCCCAGATAGGGCAGCACCGGCCGGCCCAAGCGGGGCAGATTGACCTGTCCGCCGTGGCTGTGGCCGGAGAGCTGCAAATCCACCGGAAAACGAGCCGCCCGGTCGGCGTAGTCCGGCTCATGCACCAACAGCAGCTTGCATGCATCGTCCGGCGTTCCCGCCAACGCGGCCCGTATGTCGTGTTTGCGCTCCCACACGTCGTCCAGCCCCACCAGCCAGAGCGGCGCGTCCACCTCCAGCCGCAGCGCCTGGTTGATCAGCAGCGTGATGCCGGCCTCGGCCAGCACGCGCGAGGCCAGCGCCGCATCCTCCCAATGGTCGTGGTTGCCCAGCACGGCATAGACCCCCAGCGGCGCGGCCAGGCTGCGCAGCGGCTCCACCAGGTGCTCGGCATACTGCCACACCTCGCGCCAGATGAAGTCGCCGGTCAACACGATCAGGTCGGGCGATTGGCGCATGGCCAACGCGGCGGCCCGCCCGATGTCGCCGGCCGTGGTGTATTGGCTGATGTGCAGGTCGCTGAGCTGGGCCACGCGCAGGCCGTCCAGCCGCGCGGGCAGGCGGGGCAGGGGAACGTCGATGCGCTCCAGCACCTGCCAGTTGGGCTCGCCCAGCGTTGTCCAGCCCGCGCCCAAGGCCGCCGCGCCCGCGCCTGTCGCCACGCCGGCCGCGGCCAGCTTCAAGAAAGTGCGTCGATTCATCTCGGTCTCATGCGCCAGCGCAGCGCCGGATCGAACCGCTCGACCGGCCTGGCTGCCTTTGCACGCCCCGTCCCTGGCAGAGGTTCACCGCGTCCTGGCGCACGAGCCTCCCGGGTCGTGCCTCCAGGCGCTACAGCCCGGTCAGGTTGCGCGCGATAACCATGCGCTGAATCTCGTTGGTGCCCTCGTAGATCTGGGTGATCTTGGCGTCGCGGAAGTAGCGCTCCAGCGGCAGTTCCTGGCTGTAGCCCATGCCGCCGTGGATCTGCACCGCCTCGGTGGCGCAGTAGTTGGCCGTGTCGCTGGCGAAGAGCTTGGCCATGCTGGCCTCCAGCGTATAGCGCTGCCCCGTGGCGGCCGCGGCGATCTTGGCCAGGGCAGCCTGATAGATCAGCAGCCGGCTGGCCTCGACGCGGCACTTCATGTCGGCCAGCTTCTGCTGGATCATCTGGAACTGGCCGATGGGCTGGCCAAAGGCGACGCGCTCCCGAGAGTAGACGATGCTGGCCTCCAGGCAGGCCTCGGCGATGCCCAACGCCTGGCTGGCAATGCCGATGCGGCCCGCGTCCAGCACGGTCATGGCGATCTTGAAGCCCTCGCCCTCCTCGCCCAGCCTGTTCTCCACCGGGCAGCGGTAGTTGTCGAAGGTGATCTCGCTGGTGGCGCTGGCGCGGATGCCCAGCTTGGGCTCCTTCTTGCCGCGGGCGAAGCCGGGCTGGTCGGTCTCGACGATGAACGCGCTGACCCCCTTGTGCTTCTTCTCCGGCGCGGTCATCATGAAGACCACGATGGTGTCGGCGTAGGGCGCGGAGGTGACCCACGACTTGCGGCCGTTGAGCAGGTAGTGGCTGCCATCGTCGCTGAGCAGGGCGCGGGTGCGCATGTTGCCCGCGTCGGAGCCGCTCATCGGCTCGGTCAAGCTGTAGGCGCCGATCTTCTGGCCGCTGGCCACCGGCTTGAGATACTTGTGCTTCTGCGCCTCGCTGCCATACTTGGTCAGGCCGTGGGCGAAGAGGGAGTTGTTGACCGACATGATCACGCCGTGGCTGGCATCCACCTTGCAGATCTCCTCCAGCGCCAGCACGTAGGCCAGGGTATCCATGCCTGCGCCGCCGTAGATCTCCGGCACTTCGATGCCCATGAAGCCCAGCGCGCCCATCTTGCGCACGGTGTCGATGGGGAATTCGCCGGTCTCGTCGAAATGGGCGGCGATGGGCGCGAGCTCCTTCTGGGCGAAGTCGCGCGCGGCCTCTTGGATCATGCGATGCTCGTCGGTGATGAAGTCGAACATGGGAAGCCTCCGCAGGGAAATTGAGGGAACCGGGGCGGGCTCGGTCGGAGACCGGCCCAAGCAATGGGGGGCGGGCTCGGTCGGAGACCGGCCCAAGCAATGGGGGGCGGCTCGGTCGGAGACCGGCCCAAGCGATCTCAACGTCAGTATACCCATAAGCGCCTGATTGCGCCAGTCAGCACGAAGGCGTCCAGCGAGTTCGACGCCGCGCCGGGGTGCTGCGCAAAGACAGGCTCAAGCGGAACCTGACCCATACACGCGTCTTCACGGGACGGCTCTGTACGCTGCTTGTGAATCGCTGCCCTTCTGTGGTATACTGCCGCCCTATGGATATCGCCACCAACATTCTCCCATCCTGCGCCGTGGTGCAGCCGGCTGGCACGCTGGATCGGCGCACCGCGCCGGAGCTGGAGGCCGCCCTGCAGGCGCTCACCGGCCAAGGCCACAGCCGCATCGTGCTGGACCTGAGCCGCGTCGGCGAGATGAGCAGCGCCGGGCTGCGGGTCATCATCAGCTCGGCCAAGCTGTTGCGCAGCGAGCGCACCGCCGGCGACTTGCGCCTGGCCGCGCCCAGCGAGCGCGTCGTCCAGGTGTTGGAGCTGGCCGGGCTGCTGCCCGTTCTGAAAGTGTACCCCACCGACGAGCAAGCCATCGCCAGCTTCGCCGAGCTGCCGCCGGCCGGCAAACGGGCCTGAAGCGCAGGCCGCCCGTAGACGTGGATGCAAATCGCTACGGTGCGGAGTCAAGTGTAACGACAGCCGAGAAAGGCTCGGTCGGAGACCGGCCAAAGCAGGAAGGCTCGGTCAGAGACCGGCCAGAGCAGGAAGGCTCGGTCAGAGACCGGCCAGAGCAGGAGCAAGAAGGCTCGGTCGGAGACCGGCCAGAGCAGGAGCAGGAAGGCTCGGTCAGAGACCGGCCAGAGCAGGAGCAG
>JAJTXO010000239.1 GCA_021463315.1 Caldilineales bacterium
GTGATCTTCGGCCTGACACAATCGTCTCCTTGTTCCGACAGCCACTCACTGGCAGTAACCTGCCTCTTTGCAGGTCTTAAGGTAGACTTCCAGGGTGCGTTGTGCGTCCTGGTTTGCGACATCATCTTCGAGGGAGTAACCGGGAGTGTAGTGAACCCATTCGACTGGACACTGATCCGAGATAAGATTTCAACTAATCTCTTTCGCCACAAGCGTGTTCGGTTTGGCGGCGAGAGCCTCGGGAGCGGCCGGAGCAGCCTCAAATATTGCGCCGGCCGCTCCCGAGGCGGCTTCCTCCGCAAAATCCTGATACGCATGGAGGTAAACCTCTTCCTCCTAGAGCGTCCGCATGAAGCGTTCCGCGTAGGCGTTCCCGGTCGGCTGGCCTTGGGCCGACATGCTGATCTGCACGCTGGTGGCCCGCAGGAGCTCCGTATAGCCATCGGCGGCATATTGCACACCCTGGTCGGAGCGATGAATCTCCGGCCTGGCGCTACGCAACGCCCGCTGCAAGGCCGCTTTGGGCAGTTCCTGGCTCACGGGAATGCCAGCGCCTGGCGTTCCTCGTCACTCAGATCTGGCGCGTCCTGCCATGCCTTTGACGCTGGAGGGCCCGCGTTGTGGGATCTTGTGTCCTTGTCGTGTCATGGCGCTCTGATCTTCCAGCTATTCAGTTGACCGGAGCCTGTCCGGCGTCCGGGTAGGTGAAATCCAGGTCGAAGTGTCCATTGCGCTGCAAGGTGAAGCGCGCCTTGATCCACGGCGCGTAGCCGGGCTTGCGGAGGCGACGGCGCAGCTCGTCGAAGGCCAGATACAACTCCGCCGCAGCGTCGAAATCCCGGATGCTCTCCGGCGCGGCCGCCGGAACGTACCTGCCGTAGGTCAATCCGTTGTCATCCTCTTCGATCTCAGCATAGGCCGTGGCGCTGAGCCACTCCTCGGGGATGGCGTCGACGATGAATTGGCCCATGGCCCGGTAGATCGCTTCGGTTGGCGTGTCGGTCAGGAAAAAAAAGTCCATGGTGATCCTCTGGCGCGGCCGCGCCGTCAGCTCATGGCGATATCGGCAGCTCTTGCCAGCCGCCGCCGCGATCGATCCGGCATGTCATCTGCGAGAGGGCGTCCTCCGGCCGGGCGCAACGCAGTTTGGCGCCGTTGTTGCGCGATTGGGCGATAGTTTCAACGCCCAGCTCCTGCGTGAGCTGTTCGGCAACGCCCGAGGTGATCCGGCGCGCCTCGTCCTCGATCTGAGGGTCATAGAGGCCATCGTAGGGTTCGATTTGACCCTGCGGCACGAAGTAGCACCACGTGCCTTCGACCACGTGACAGAAGAGATCGATCGTCTCGCTGCCATCCTGACGATAAACATGGGCTGAGCCGTCCTCAAACAGCCGTTCGACTGCGCCTGCGGTCAGGCTTATGCCGCCCATTCCCGGAACCGCCTCGGAGTCCTCCGCCAACTGACCGATGACGATGTAGCCGTTGCTGCTGCCGGGAGCCGCGCTGAGCGAGCTGTTGGTCTTGAGCTTGATGACCTGGCGTACATAGGTTGGCTCCTGCTGGCCGAGGTCCGACGAAGAACCACAGCCTACCAACAGGCTTCCGACCACGATCAGCCAGCTCAGCCAGACGACCCTATGTTGGCTACCTTTGACGAAAGATACGGAGGGCTGAAGAATCATAAGTCACTCACATACTGCTGGATGGTGCGGGCCGCTCGCTGGAAATCCCTGGGATCGGCAAGGCTCAGATCGAGCGTTACATCTGCCGAGTATAGACCGCTACGTTTGCTGAGTCGTTCCAGTGCAGCATATTTCTGAGGGTCCAGCATCTTCAGATGAATATACTGGCCCGTCAGGCCGGCTTGTTGGCTCGTGACAGACACTGACAGGATGTCGGCAAACGGGATATCGACCCTGCGGCGACAATCGGTCAGGCCATCGGGCTGCAAGTGCAAGATCGGCCGGCTGGCCACATACGCCATGACAGCCAAACCTATGCTGCCAAACAAGATGGCCAGCAGGCCCACAACGCCTTGACCTGCCTCAGACCACAGTAAAACCGATTTGGCTGGCGGCGGAAGCAGCAACATCAGGGCGCCGACAATCACGAAACCGCTACTGGCGGCGACTGCCAAGGCCTGCCGCCGCCAACTGCCACGGACTGTAAGGACGTCTGGTGAAGCTGGTGACTCCGGGTTCATTTCACCATCCGAAACGCAACCAGGGCAGAGACAACTGCTCGGCACAAGGTCGCAAGGCCATGGCGCAAACCGCTCACGTGTTGTAGACCTGCAAATGGACCCGCACCATGCCGTTCTCCAGCTCCCTCACCACGATATTGTAATATGTTGCCCCTATCTGTTGATGGACGCCGCTGAAGTCGCTCCCCAAATCCCCGGTCGCCGGCGGCGCCCACCAGTCGGCCGCCTCGGGCAGCGGCGGACCGGAAGAATAATGCGGTGAATAGCCCGGCTCCAGCGGCTCGGTGATGCCCAGGTCGGCCAGCCAGGCGACGACATCTTCCCGTGGCGCGTCGAAGCGGGCGATGACGATTGTGTCCAGCGCCGACTCGCCGGCGACGTGCAGCCCGGTCGCTCCGGTCGGGAAGGGCTGGCCGATGAAGTCCGCCGCCTGCTGCGCGTCCAAGGGCTCGCTCAGCAGCTCATCGAATGGAAGCCCCGGAAAGGGCTGCCGGTCCTGCGCCTGGCCGCAGCTCATAGCCACAGCGCTCAGCAGCGCCAATACGGCCAACAGCCGCGGGCCTCGATGGTGAAACTGGGTATGCACAGCACGTTGCTCCTACTCCGAACGATGGATCATCCCGATGCTCTCGTCGTCGCCACTGTCATCTGGGATTATAGCCAGCGCGTTGGGTTGGTCAAGTCGAGTCGTAGGCGATCAGGCCATGGCAGGCGCCCGTCACAACAGCCGCTGCAACGACCAGTGGCCCCGTTTTCGATGGTCAACGTGCAGGGTCGAAAGCCAACCTGGCCCTCCTTTCGATTGTCAACTGGCCCTGTTTTCGTTTGACAAAAACACTGCGGATCGATCGGATCAGTTGCAAGAAACCTGATACCAGTCCACAACGGCGCGAATGCGCCCTGCATCCTCGAACCTGACCACAAACCTCTCACTCTTGATGCGCGGGCCAGTCAGCCACAAAGTGTAGTAGATAGCGTCGGGTGGAAACGCAGTCAGCGCGGTGACCTCGTAGCCGCCATCCTGATTGATCACGAAATCGCGCTTGTATTGCTGGGTGGCTGGCGGCCCCTCGATGTGGATGTTGCCGAAGCTGAGCCGTCCGTCGTTGGTGTAAGCAATTCCAACCACTTCGCCACAGCACCCCTTGTGGTCTTCGAAGTGACGCAGACGCGGCTCGAAGCACAACTGCGGAACGGCGGTCGGCGGAGGGACTGGCGTTGGCGTCGGTGTGGCGACGACTTCGACGCCTCCTTCGTTCAACAGAATAACGCGAGATGTAAAAACGGTATTGTCCTTCTGATCGTTTCCTCGGGCCGAGGTCACGAAATAGATCTGATCACGTTGTTCGACAGTGAACGGATCAACCCTGAAAGTCAACCCATCGGTGTCATAAGGGCCAAGGCTGGCTCGCCAAAGCTCACGCTCAAAACCGTCCGTTTGATCGCTCTGTGGCCGGCGGAGCACGATGCGCAGGTCGACGCCATTGCCACCGTAGCCTGCGCCCTGCTCCTTGTGCGCGCGCCCCTCGATACCCAGCGTGCCCTGATAATTGCTGACCCACAGCCGCATGACGTCAGAGTTCCAACTGGGATAGCTCCCTTGTGCGCTCAGTCGCATCTCCGGATTGCGACCGCCTGTGGTCCAGCGATACCAACCGCCGTCGAGGGGAATCTGCTCGAACTCCAGGCTGCCAGGCGACTGGGATGCCACATAGAACCAGTGCTTCTCGCCCTGTTTCAGGCCGAAATCTGCCTCCGAGTCGGCGACGGTGAACTCGGCCGGCGGTGCGGGGGTGGATGAGGCGATTTGCGCAGCTTGCGGTGGGTAGTTCAATTTGAGAACTTCGGCATACACCCACACCGTAGCGCCGCTGTCATTCCTGGTCTCCAGCCACTTGGCATCCTCGGAGCGGACGGTAATAGTGAATTCGGCGCCAGCTTCGACCATGGAAACAATAGGATAGTTGAGACCTGGACCCATGCGCAGATTGAGACGGCCTTCCTGGTCGTATCGCCCCGTCATGGCTCCCGGTGGAAGCGCGGTTGGCGTCGCCGTAGGAAGCGGCGTGGCCGTGGGTGTCGCCGTCGGAGCTGCGCAGTCAACCAGCCGGTTGCCCGCTTCCATACGGGTCGGATCGAGCGCACGCGCCCTCAGATACCATTCTCGCCCACCGTCGTAGTCTTGTTCAGCGCAAGCGGCGTCCCCTTGCTGCAAGTAGGCATCATAGAGCAAGTTGCCTTGCCGGCCGGCCGCAAAATCGCCACCTTGCAGCGGCTGCAACAGCTCGATGGCGCGGCTGGCCTGGCCGGACAGCAACAGGTCTTCGGCGTCGAAGTAATTCTGCCAGCTGACGCGCTCTGCCAGGCCAGGGTCATCAGGGCTGACATCGGCCAGACAACTCAGCGCATCCAACACATCCCTGCCCGCTTGAGCCGCTGCTTGCTCATACCACGAACGACAGCCACCGAGCAATTGCTGGCGCACCTCGGCGGTGTGAAAGTCGGGCGATTGGCTGCGCAGCGACTGCAACAACGCGACGGCCCCAGGCGTGTCGCCTGCTTCTGTCGCTGCCTGTGCGTCGGCCCAGAGCATCTCTGCGTCGCTGCTGGCAGCCACCGGAATAGACGTTTCGGCGGGAGGAGTGACAGAGGCGTCACCCGCGAGGAGTCCACCCTGTGTTGCCGCCCAGACGACGGCCGCGGCAAGGGCCAGTAGCATGAGAGTCAAGAGCGCCCATAGCCCGGCGCGTTTCCGCGCCGGCTGCGCGCCTGCCCCCGTGGGGAGCGGGGGTTCGGCTGGCCCGGCGCGTTTCGATGGAGTGGTTGGGATGTCGCCCTGCGCCACATGGCCACATTTGGCGCAGAAACGGTGCTCAGGCTTGATCGGCGCTTGACAATTGGGGCAACGAGGAACAGCCAGCGCCTGACCGCACGTTCCACAAAAACGGGCATCCTCGCGCACCTCAGCACGGCAGCTAGGACATTCCATTGCAGGTCTCCGATCAGTTTTCAGGCAACCTGAACGCCCTGGATGGCGTGGGTTGCCTTCTGCCCAAGATACTCGCTTGGTCTGGGCTTATCCGAGGCGGCATCCAGCCTCGACCAGACGTCCTTGATCGCGGTCCCGGCCAAGCGAGTCACGCTGAGCGCGGAGTCAACAGTCGTTTTCTCCACCATCGCACCATCCTTTCATCGGCGGTCACGTATCATCTCAATAGATTGGGGAAGACTTCCGAAGTCTTATGGACTGTGAGCTCGTTTTGAACAAACCTGCGCAGACTTCGGAAGTCTCGATCCCGGTTTTTTGAGATGATACGCGGTCACGGATTGAACCAGCGCGCGCCGTCGTCGCCGAGGAGATAGACCCGGCCTTCCAGCTCGACCATGAGACCGTTCTCGAAGTCCTGGATGGCCAGTGGAACGGCATACTCCTGCTCCACTGCCCAGCCCAAGGGATTGCCGGCGCCGCCCAACTGCTGATGCCAGGTGGCGCCGAAGCCGCGCACCGGCACGAACAGGCCCGCCGGCGCCTGGAACAGGTTCGGTTCGGGCGCGCCTTCGACTGAAATGTCGGGAAGATTCGACCACTCGCCATCGCTGTGGAGCACGTAGATGCGGTCGGTGTTCTGGCGCCAGATCATGCGTCCATTCTCGAAACGTTGCGTGGCGCCGCTGGTGTTGATCAAGCGGCTGACCGGACAGCCAAGCAACGAGCGCTGATCCTGCCATAACCCGGCGAAACGGCTGGCGGGGTCGATGGCGCACGCGGGCAAGGACGGCGCGGCCACGACCGGAAACTCATTGGGTGGGTAGGAGCTGGTATCGACCAAACGAGCGACCACCCAACCGATTGTCCCGTCCGGCGCGCGGACTTGCAGCCAGTCGGCGGTTTCATTCCGCCCCAGAACCTCAAGCGTCTCGCCGGCGGCGAGTTGGCCTAGCTGTGCAAACGCCTGGTTTGGACCGCCGCGCAAGTTAACAGTGTCCTGTACCACGGCAAACGGCGTTGGGGTTGCAGTGGGCAATGAGGTAGCCGTGGGCCGCGGCGTCGCCGTTGGCGGAGGTGTGGCAGTAGCCGCTGGCGTCGCGGTGGTCAAAGACGATCAAAAAAAAGTTATCATAGATCTGCCTACAAGATATGGCAATTTCAAATTGCATTTGTATGAAAATACTTTAGATC
>JAJTXO010000024.1 GCA_021463315.1 Caldilineales bacterium
GGGAGACTTCCGAAGTCTTATGGACTGTGAGCCCGTTTTGAACAAACCTGCGCAGACTTCGGAAGTCTCGACCCCGGTTTATTGAGATGACACATTGGGGAGACTTCCGAAGTCTCATGGACTGTGAGCTCGTTTTGAACAAACCTGCGCAGACTTCGGAAGTCTCGACCCCGGTTTATTGAGATGACACCTGCGTAGGGTGGCTGGCAAGGCCTGGCAGAAGCTTGGAGGCGCGAAAAAGCTCCGGCAGCAGATCCGGAGCTCATGGGGCTTGTGAGGTGGGGCAGGCGAGGTTTTGCAGTGCGCTGCGCACTCCGAACAGAGCCTAGCCGCGGTAGCGCAACGTGCGGTTGATGATATCTTCCTGCTCGTAGCGATCGTGTCCCTTGCGGCGCTTGGGCTTGCGCCCGCGCGACGGCGGCTGGTACTCGTCGTCGCCGTCCAACGCCTGGCGGAAGGCCAACTCCATCATGGTGGGCAGGTCTTCCTCCTCGATCTCGGGGACCACGCTCATGGGGCGGAGCTCGACTTCCATTGCAGGGTTGTTGCTGGCCATGGAGGGGCGCAATCCCTTGAGACTCAGATCCACGCGGCCGCGCCGGGCGTCGACGCCGCTGATGCGCGCCTCGATCTCGTCGCCAACCTTGACCACGTCCTCTGGCTTGGCCACAAAGCCATCGCCCATTTCCTTGACATGCAGCATGGCGTCGCGCTCCAGGCCGATGTCGACAAAGGCGCCGTAGGTGGTCATACGCTGGACGGTGCCAGTGACCAGCTCACCCACAGCCAGATCGCGAATGGTCTTGGTGCCAGGCGCAATCATGGTCAGGCTGATGCGATTCTTGTCGCGATCCAACTCCTTGATCCAGACGTTGATCTCATCGCCTTCTTTGATCAGGTCATCTACCTTGCGGACGCGATTGGTGGAGAGCTCGGAGATATGGAGCAAGCCATCTCGCCCCACTCCGATGTCCACAAAGGCGCCGTACTCGGAGACACGTTTCACCTTGCCGGTGACTTCCATTCCGACGCTAAGCACCTTGACGACCTTCTTGCGCGGCAGAGTCTGAATCTTCTGCTTCGGTTTGCCCTTGGGTGCTGGCGCGGGCATGGATGCTGTGTCTACGGCCACCGGCTCGCTGACCTGAGGCTCGACGGTGGGGCTGGTTTCTACTAACGTCACTTGCGCTTCCTCCTGCAAAGGAATCCTTAGTTTGAGCCAATCAATTAAGCCGCAGCAGGTCATAGACCGTTGTTGCGGCTGCGTGGAATGGCTGGGTTCGGGATGAAAATATGAGAGCTACCGAGGGCAGATTATACAGCAAGAGGTAGTAAGCTGTCAAAGACGGCCGCGGCCAAAGTGGAATGGCCGCCTGCCCCTGCAACGGCCTGCCTGAGAGTTGTCACCCAGGGAACTACGCCAGCAACGATTTGTGTAAGTCTTGCACAATCTGCAAGAAAACGTGTTGACATGGCATTTTTTCCGTGTTATACTGGACGAGACAGACAGCCGTACTGTCGACGTCCGGGACACCCCAGGGTGCAGCTGCAATGGGCTGACACCACTGGCCAAACGATGAGAAGAACCTGGACCAATACGATACTGATCCCAATTCACGCAGCCAAGTCCAGCCCAGGGATAGGCTGCGTGCTGATTAATACGTATGGCTGGATCGCTCCCATTCCGCGACAGTACGGTAGCCATCGGCGGGCGGGAGAGCACCGCTGAGCGATGATTGCTTCGGGTCATCACACCCGATAGAATGGTCCAAAATTCATGGAAGTACCGACAAAGCAAGAAAACACCGAACAAGCTGATGCTCTTACCGAGCTGCTGGAGCGCGCCTCGACGCAGGGATTCATCACCTACGACGAGATTCTCGAAACCCTCCCCGAAGTCGAAGAGCGTCTGGAAGTGCTGGAGGACCTGTTCTCGCGGCTGCGCGAGATGGACATTCCGGTGCAGGATCAGGTGGACGAGGTGGAGGGTGAGATCGAGCTGCCGCCCAGCCGGGTGATCTCGGCCAAGGACGAAGATGACCTGGCGCTGGCGCGCGATGCGGTGGACCTTTACTTCCGCCAGATGGGCGCGCATCCATTGCTGACGGCCGAGGAAGAGAAGATGCTCTCCAGCCGGGTGGTGGCAGGCAAACAGGCCAGCCGCAAACTGGCCCGCCAAACCGAGCTCTCGCCCCACGAGCAAAACGAGCTTCACGCCACCATCAACCTGGGACAACAAGCCCGCCGGCGCATGATCGAATCCAACAGCCGCCTGGTGATCAGCGTTGCCAAGCGCTACATTGGCCATGGCGTGCCTTTCCTGGATCTGATCCAGGAGGGCAATCTGGGCCTGATGCGCGCGGTCGATAAGTTCGATCCTGACCGAGGCTACAAGTTCAGCACCTACGCCACCTGGTGGATTCGCCAAGCGGTCAGCCGCGCGGTCTCTGACCAAGGGCGCACCATTCGCCTGCCGGTGCATATGAGCGAAAAGCTGCTCAAGCTGCGCCGCACCAGCCAGGAAATGGAGCAAACCCTGGGCCGGGAGCCGACGCCTGAGGAGCTGGCTGAGGCCTTGGAGCTGCCAGCCGAGCGGGTGCATCGCTATCTGCGCACGGCCGTGCGGCCGCTGTCGCTGGAGCAGCCGGTGGGCGAGGAGGAAGAAAGCACCCTGGGCCAGTTCATCGAGGACGACGACAGCCCGGAGCCCTCAGAGCGGGCCGAGCAAGCGTTGCTGCGCGAAAAGCTGGATGACCTGCTGGACACCCTGCAGCCGCGCGAGGAGCGGATTCTGCGCCTGCGCTACGGCCTGCTCGATGGCCACACCTACACCCTGCAAGAGGTCGGCGAGATGTTCGGTCTGACCCGCGAACGCATTCGGCAGATCGAGCAGGAGGCGCTGGCTCGCCTGCGCCACCCCAGCCGCAGCCGACAACTGCGCGATTATCTCTAGGAGATGGCTATGTCGCGACGCAGAAACAGTGCCAAGCCGGCCGAGCCGGCGGCGCCGAAGGCTCCCGTGCGCGTTGCACGCCGCAAACGCCGCAAACCACCGGCCGCCCGGTCAGCCCAGACCCAGCAGCGCAGATTTTCGGACGACGAAGCTCCTATGGAGGACCACGCCGAAGCCGCGGCTGCGCCGGCCCTGTTCAAGCTGAGCCGAGCGCCCCGGCAGGCCGAACCTCCGCCTGCTGACCCCAACGTTTTCAGCTATACGTTCACGATCTGGAAGAGCCACTGAGCGCGCCATACCCAAGCAGCTATGCACAGTGGCTTTTTTCACGCAGGCGCCCGACGCTCGAACCAAGAGCGCCGGGCGTCGCAGCGTTTCAGTAGAAGCGCACGATTGTCCAGCCCCTGGCCTTCGCCAGCCGGCGCAACGAGCGGTCTGGGTTGACAGCCACCGGATATCCCACCATCTCCAGCAGGGGCAAATCAGCGATGCTATCGGTGTAAAAATAGCTGTTGGCAAGATCGACGCCATGCCGCTGAGCGTACTCCTCAGCGATGGCCAGCTTGCCTTGGCCGTAGATCATCGGCTCCAGCAAGCGGCCGGTGAAGCGACCCCGCGCGACCTCAAAACGAGTGGCCATCACGTCCTCGCTGGCCATCCCCAGATGCTCTGCCAATTGGTCAGCGGTGTAGCTGGGGGAGGCTGTGATCATGGCCACGCGATGGCCCAGCCGGCGATGCGCTGCCACCCAGCGCCGCCCCTCCTCCGTCACGTAATCGATCAAATGCTCCTGGAACCACTGGCGGGTATGGTCGATGCGTTCGGCCTCCGATTGACCGGCCAGCTCCCGCACAATGGCGCGCGTGGTCTCGACCATGTCCAGCCGGCCCATCTTGTAGCGCACCAGGGCTGAGATGAAACGCATCACCTCCTGCCGGGCCAGCTCGCCGCGCTTGACCATGTAGCGCACCTGCAGCACAGCCGAGCTGGCGCTCAACAGGGTCTTATCCATATCGAAAAAGGCCGCAACTGCAGTGGGTGACAGGTTGTTGCTCATCGGACCGGTTCTCCGCGTTGGATTGACAGGCCACGCGGAGTGTGAGATAATCCGCTGGCCATCGATTTGTGTTGCACGGTACAACCTTACCCGCGGCGCAGCGTTCTGTCTGTGAACCGCATTCCGGTCAAATCATGATGACCTCAACCCCTCAAACCCGCGAACTCAGTCAAATCCCGCAAGACCCCATCACGGCCCTGGATCAGGCCGGCGGCGTCCTGGGCGTGCTCGCGGCCCTGGGCGCGCTCAGCCTGGCTGGCCTGCTCCGCGGGCGTCACCTGGCTTGGCTGGCTCCGGCGACCGCATCCCTGGCCGGGCTGGCCGGCGTCCTGTGGCTCTTCCGCAGCCCTCAGCGCCGCACGCCAGCCGGCGATGGGCTGGCGATTGCGCCCTGCGATGGCGAGATCGTAGCTATCGCCGAGGTTCCGGAGCCGCACTTTCTTCAGGCGCCCGCCTGCCAGATCACGATCCGGCTGCGCGCAAACCAGGTTCAGATCATCCGCGCGCCGCTGCCGGGCACGATATGGTATCGCCGCTATCTGCCAGCCCGTCCGACCAGCCAGCCAGATGATGCGCTTATCATCGGCATCCGCCAGCGCGACAACGGCCGCGCGCTGCTCAGGCTGAGCGCCAGCCCCTTGTGGCGTCGGCTGCCCAGCGATGCCGGCCGTCGCATCACCTTCCCGCCCGACCTGGAGAACGCGATCCAGGCCGGGCAGGTCGCCGGCCACCTGCCACTGGGCGGCCAGGTGGATCTCTACCTGGCACGCACCGCTCGGGTGGCGGTGACTCTGGGCCAACAGGTGAGCGGCGGCGAGACGATCCTGGCGCGGCTCTGAACGCAGAAGCGGAGGAGTCGAGGCGTTGGATTCCCGGCCTCGATTCCCCTGTGCGGAGCCATTGCCTACCAGGCCGCTGCGCCGGCAGGACGATTCATGCCCAGCAAGGCATATTCCACTCCGTCAGCCAGCGCCTGCCAACTGGCTTCGATGATGTTGCTGCTGGCGCCGACAGTGCTCCAGGTGTTGTGGCCATCGGTCGATTCGATCAACACCCGCACGATGGCGCCGGTGGCCGAGTGGCTGTCCAGAATGCGCACCTTGTAGTCCACCAGCGAAACCTGGGCCAGAGCGGGGAAGAACTGCAAGATCGCCTTGCGCAGAGCCAGATCCAGCGCGTTGACCGGGCCGTTGCCCTCGGCCGCGGTGTGGAAGATCTGGCCGCCCACCTTGACCTTGACGGTGGCCTCGACATACCAGGCGGCGGGATCGTAGCCTTCGCTGCCGCTGGCCAGGGCCAGTAGCTCGGCGCCGTTGGCCGATGAGGCGCTGGTGCGCTCCCCGACCAGGCCGTTGTGGGCGTGGCCGTTCATGTGTTCCACCACCACTTTGTAGCGCAACAGCTCGAAGAGCGGCTTGTAGTCGGGCTGCAAGCGCCGCAACAACAGCGCCACCGAACCTTCGGCGCCTTCGAAGGCGAAGCCTTGATTTTCCAGCTCCTTGATCTGCTCCAGCACCAGCCGCTCCTGCTCCTTGCCCAGCCCTTGCAGCCCAAACTCCTCACGCTTGACCGCGACGTTATCCTTGCCCGCCAGCTCGCTGATCACGATGCGCTTCTGATTGCCGACCAGGGTGGGATCGATATGCTGATAGCTGCGTTCCAGCTTGACCACCGCGTTGACGTGGGTGCCCCCCTTGTGGGCAAAGGCCGAGCGACCGACGAAGGCCATGTGGGAGGGCAGTTGCAGGTTGGCCAGCTCAGCCACAAAGTGCGCCACCTCGTTCAAGCGCGCCAACTGGGCGTTGCTGATAGCTTCGATGCCCATCTTGAGGGTGAGATTGGCGATGATGCTGTTCAGATTGCTGTTGCCGCAGCGCTCGCCATAGCCGTTGATGGTGCCCTGCACATGGGTCACGCCGGCGCGGATCGCCTCCAGCGCGTTGGCCACCCCCACGTCGCCGTCGTTGTGGGTGTGGATGCCCAACACGCCGCGGTAGCCAACTCGCTCCAGATACGCCTTGACCGTGCGCACGATCTGGCCCACCTCCCAGTACATGCTGCCGCCGTTGGTGTCGCACAGCACCAGCGCGTCCGCGCCGCTGTTGGCCGCGGCCTGCAAGGTGGCCAGCGCATAGTCCGGGTTGGCCTTGTAGCCGTCGAAGAAGTGCTCGGCGTCGTAGATGAACTCGCCGGTCCCTCCGGGATGGTTCCCAACGTGGCTTTTCAGATAGGCCGCGCTGGCGCCGATCATGCGCAGGTTCTCGTCCAGCGTGGTGCGCAGCACTTCGGTCACGTGCAGGTCCCAGGTCTTGCCGAAGATGCAGATCACCGGCGTCTGCGCGTCCACCAGCAGGCGCATCTGCGGATCGTCGGCCGGGTCGGTGTGGGCCTTGACGGTGCTGCCAAAGGCCACGATCCGCGCCTGCTTCAGGTTGAGCTCGCGCCGCGCCCGCTCGTAGTATTCGATGTCCTTGGGGTTGGAGCCAGGCCAGCCGCCCTCGATGTAGTGGATGCCCAGCTCGTCCAGCTTGCGGCTGATGCGCAGCTTGTCCTCGCAGGAAAAGTTAACGCCCTCGCCCTGCGAGCCGTCGCGCAGGGTGGTGTCGTAGAGCCAGATAGAGGGTGTTTGCATGAGTTAAATCTCCATGGGGTGAAAGGTTGCAGGTTGCAGGTTGCACGTTGCAAGCGCACGCTCGGGCCGGTCTCCTGACCGAGCCCGCTGCGCGTGAGTTACTTGCCGTTTTTCGCTTGTCACCCAATGGAGCGGGCGCGCTGGGCAGCGTGTGCGCTGGGCGCGCCCGTGATCACCTGTAGTTGTGTCCCGACTGATGTGCTGTGCATTGCTGTTGATGAAACCTGTTCAATTGATGTATAATGGCGGTCGGAGGACCCAACCATGCAACTGGAAGACTATTTCGACTTTCTTGCGCCCAACGATATTCGCATCAAGGGCAGCCGCATCGGCATCGAGTCGGTGTTGTATGAGTTCATCCACAACGCCAAGACGCCGGAGGAGATCGACGCCCAGTTCTGGTCCATCGACCTGGAGCAGGTCTACGCCACGATCCTGTACTACCTGCACAACAAGGAGGCGGTGCATCAGTACGTGGCCGACTGGCTGGAGTACGGCGAGCGGATGAGAGCAGAGCAGGAGAAGAACCCGCCGCCGGTCTTGCTCAAGCTACGAAAGCTCCGAGAGCTGTATGGCGATGACGCCGTTCGTGTTGTTCGCGAGCGTGGTCTCGCCGCCGCGCTGGCTGAACCACGGGTGGAGTACAAAACCGAATGAGTACTGTCAAGTACCTCCTGGATGAACATGTAAATCCAGTTCTGAAACACGGACTAAAATCGCGTCAACCGCTCATGCCCGTGTGGCGCGTCGGTGAACCGAATTCACCGCCGCGAGGGACCAAAGATCCCGACATCCTGCGTTGGTGCGAGCAGCACAAGTTTCTCCTGATCACCAACAACCGTTCGTCCATGCCTGTCCATCTCCGAGATCATCTGGCTGCCGGTCGCCATTGCCCCGGCATCTTCATCCTGAATCCGAACTTATCGTGGGGCGCCCAGATCGATGAACTGGAGCTTATCTGGCAAGCCGCCAATATCTCGGAGTATGAAGACCTGATCATGCATTTGTCGCTTACGTGAGAGCGCTGTCGAGCGCCCGCACCACTGCCGCGCCCATCGCCGCCGTGCCCAGCACCTCCACCGCGCCATCGGCGATGTCGGGCGTGCGCAGGCCGGCGGCCAGCACCGCGTCCACGGCCGCTTCCACGGCCTGCGCCTCGGCCTCCAGGCCCAGCGAATGGCGCAACAGCATGGCCGCGCTGAGAATGGTCGCCAGGGGGTTGGCCACACCTTTGCCGGCGATATCGGGGGCCGAGCCGTGGATCGGCTCGTATAGCCCGCGCGGCTGGCCGTGGGGGTTCAGTTCCTCGCCCAGGCTGGCGCTGGGCAGCAAGCCCATGCTGCCGGCCAACATGCTGGCCTCGTCGGTCAGGATGTCGCCGAACAGGTTCTCGGCCAGCACCACGTCGTAGGCCGCGGGCCGGCGGATCAAATGCATGGCCATCGCGTCCACCAGCACGTGCTCCAACGTCACATCGGGGAATTCGGCCCGCATCAGCTCGGTCACCACCCGTCGCCACAGCCGCGAGCTGGCCAGCACGTTGGCCTTGTCCACCGAGGCCAGCTGGCCGCGCCGGCCGCGCGCGGCCTGGGCCGCCAGCCGCGTCACCCGCTCGATCTCCGGCCGGCTGTAGAGCATGGTGTCGTAGGCCACCTCGTCCTCGGGCGTGGCCTCCTGGCGCGGGCCGAAGTAGACGCCGCCAGTCAGCTCGCGCACCACCAGCAGGTCCACGCCGGCCAGCGTCTCCGGCTTGATGGTCGAGGCGTGCAGCAGCGCTGGCGCCAGCTTCACCGGCCGCAGATTGGCGTACAGCCCCAGCGCCTTGCGGATGCCCAGCAGGCCCTGCTCCGGCCGCACCGCGGCCATGGGATCGTCCCACTGCGGGCCGCCGACCGCGCCCAGCAGCACCGCATCGCTGCCCTGGCAGAGCAGCACGGTCTCCGGCGGCAGCGGGCTGCCGGTGGCGTCGATGGCGCAGCCGCCCAGCAGGCCGTAGCCGAACTGGAACCGATGGCCAAAACGGTGACCGACCGCCTCCAGCACCTGCACCGCCTCAGCCGTCACCTCTGGACCGATGCCGTCGCCCGGCAACACGGCAATGATCGCCTTCATGCCGGCCCGTGTCCGTTCTGATGCGACGATGGCAGGTCCGGCATACAGTCAGGGTTGTCCTGGTTGTAGCAATCCATCAAGGCCGGCAACTGGACCAAGATATGGCTGTGCGTCAGGGCGTCATAGCCGTGCGCTTCCTTGGGAAAATGCTCGTTGATCTGCGCGGTCAACGCGGTTTCCACGTCGGGATCGATCCAAAAACGCCTGGCCGGATCGGCCGCCTGTCTCTGTACCAACGGTAACATCTCTCGATTCCTCCTGGGCTCTCGATGGTGCGCCCCATGCCAGGTGAAGAAGGTCATTAGGAAAGCCACGCTGGACTGAAGCGCTAGTTTCGCATTTCACAATACCACAGATCACGCCTCATGCAAAACTGGCGGCTGCCGCGCGTTGTTCATGGGCCGCGATCGCGGGCTCTTGGGACAACAGATAGCCCAGATCGTCCAGCCCGTGCAGCAGGCAGCGCTTGCGATAGGGATCGATGGCAAAGCTGGCCTGCTGGCCGTCGGGCAGGGTGACGGTCTGGGCTGCCAGATCGATAGCCAGGCGAGTGTCTGGCTGCTCCTCGACCAAGTCCCACAGCAGCGCCACCTGCTCCTCGGGCAAGGCCACCGGCAGCAGACCATTCTTGAGCGAATTGTTGTAGAAGATGTCGGCGAAGGCCGGCGCGATCACCGCGCGGAAGCCGTACTCGGTCAAGGCCCACACCGCGTGCTCACGGCTGGAGCCGCTGCCGAAGTTGCGGCCGGCCAACAAAATCTCAGCGCCGCGGTAGGCGGGCTGGTTGAGCACGAAATCCGGGCTGGGCGCACCGTCGGCCCCATAGCGCCAGGCCGCAAAAAGCCCGTCGCCCATGCCGGCCTTGGTGACAGCCGTCAGATAGCGCGCCGGGATGATCTGATCGGTGTCGACGTTCTCGGCCCGCAACGGCGCGGCGGTGCCGGTCAATGTGATAAATGGTTGCACAGATGACTCCTTTTGTCCTTGCTCTACTCTCCGCTTCCTACAGCATCTCTCTCACATCCACCACTCGCCCGTTGACCGCGGCCGCGGCGGCCATGATGGGGCTCATCAGCAGGGAGCGCGCGCCGGGGCCTTGCCGACCCTGAAAGTTGCGGTTGCTGGTGCTGGCCACATATTTGCCCGCGCCGGCCTTGTCGTCGTTCATGGCCAGGCACATGCTGCAGCCCGCGCCGCGCCACTCGAAGCCAGCCTCGCGGAAGATGCGGTCCAGCCCCTCCTGCTCGGCCTGCGCTTTGACCGCCTTGGAGCCAGGCACGGCGATGGCCCACACGTCGCTGGCCACACGCCGACCTTGCACGATCGCGGCCGCCTCGCGCAGATCCTCGATGCGGCCGTTGGTGCAGGAGCCAATGAAGACGATGTCCACCGGCTGGCCCTGCACCGGCTGGCCCTGGCGCAGCCCCATGTACTCCAGCGCGGCGAGCAGGCTGCGCCGCTCGGCCGGCTCGGCCAGATCGTCCACCGTGGGGACACAGCCAGTGACCGGCACACCCTGGCCGGGATTGGTGCCGTAGGTGACCATGGGCTGGAGCTGGCCGGCGTCCAGGAAGAGCTCACGATCGAAGGGGGCGCCCTCGTCGGTGGCCAGCCCGCGCCAACTGGCCACAGCCCGCTCCCAGGCCGCGCCCTGCGGCGCGTAGGGCCGGCCCTTGAGATAGGCGAAGGTGGTCTCGTCGGGCGCGATCATGCCTGCCCGCGCGCCGCCCTCGATGCTCATGTTGCAGATGGTCATGCGGTTGGCCATGCTCAGGCTGCGGATGGCGCTGCCGCGATACTCGAAGACATGGCCCGCGCCGCCGCCCGCGCCGTTTTTGGCGATCACCGCCAGGATGATGTCTTTGGCAGTCACGCCCAGCCCCAGCTCCCCTTCCACCGTGATGGCGAAGGTCTTGGGCTTGCTTTGCAACAGGCATTGCGTCGCCAGCACGTGGCCCACCTCGCTGGTGCCGATGCCGAAGGCCAGCGCGCCGAACGCGCCGTGGGTGCTGGTATGGCTGTCGCCGCAGACGATGGTCATGCCCGGCTGGGTGATGCCCATCTCCGGCCCCACCACGTGGACGATGCCCTGCACCGGCCCGTCGATGTCGAACAGCGTGACGCCGAAATCCTGGCAGTTGTCGCGCAGCGTGCGCACCTGCGTAGCCGCATCGCTGGGCCACAGCGTTATGTCGACATTGCGCGTGGGGATGGCATGATCCATGGTCGCAAACGTGCGATCAGGCCTTCGCACGGATAGCCCGCGCTCCCTCAGCATGGCAAAGGCCTGCGGCGACGTGACCTCATGCACCAGGTGCGCATCGACATATAGCACCGCCGGCGCGCCCTCGTCCTGCGCCACCACATGCGCATCCCAAACTTTCTCGAACAGCGTTTTCGCTCGACCGTTGTTGGTCATCGATGATTGTTCCTTGAGTGGTAGATTGGTAGATTGGTAGAGTGGTAGATTGGTAGGTTGGTAGGGTGGTAGATTGGTAGATTGGTAGATTGGTAGGGTGGTAGGTTGGTAGGGTGGTAGATTGGTAGGTTGGTCGGTCCAACTGGAACTTGTCGGCGCAAAGATGACCAATGTACCAATCTACCAATGTACCAATCTACCGCTCTACTTCTCCACCTTCTCTGCACCCTCATTCACCGCCTCGATGGCCGCGACGGCTTCTTTGGGCGCTGCCAGCCAGAAGTTGTCCAGCTCGCTTTCCCAGTCGTCCAGGATGGCCTTGGCTCGTGGGCTGCCGGTGAGCTGGTAGTGCTGGCGCAATAAGGTGCGGAGGGATGCTTCGGCGGACCTCAGCATGACAGCGCCGCCGGTTTGGCGCACGCGGCGCAGTGTGATCAATTGCGGGTTGTAGCGGCCTGGCAACAGATCAGCCGGGTCGTAGACGAAGGCCAGGCCGCCGGTCATGCCAGCGCCGAAGTTGCGGCCGGTTTCGCCCAGGATCACGACCACGCCACCGGTCATATACTCGCAGCCATGATCGCCGATGCCCTCGACCACCGCGCTGGCGCCGCTGTTGCGCACCGCGAAGCGCTCGCCCGCGCGGCCGGCCGCGAACAGCTTGCCGCCGGTCGCGCCGTAGAGCGCGGTATTGCCCAGGATCACATTCTCGTGCCAGGTGTAGCGGGTTCGGGCCGGCGGGCGCAGCACGATCTCGCCGCCGCCCAGGCCCTTGCCCACGTAGTCGTTGGCCTGGCCGGTCAGGTGCAGATGGATGCCAGAGCAGAGGAACGCGCCCAGGCTCTGCCCGGCCGTTCCCTCCAGCTCCACCACGATGCTGCCAGCCGGCAGGCCGGCGTTGCCGTAGCGCTTGGCCAGGTAGCCAGCCAGACGCGTGCCCACGGTGCGATCGGTGTTGGCGATGGGGTAGCGCAGCCGCACCGGCGCGCCGTAGTCGGCCAGCTCGTCCAGCGCCTCCTCAGTCAGGCGATCGCCCAGGTCCGCGCCCACCAACAGCGGGTTGCGCTCCTCCACGTTGCGCCGCGGCTGGCCGGTGTCGGGCGTCCACAGCAGCGGGGTCAGGTCCAGATGGCTGGCCGCCTCGCCGATCACCGCCTGAGTCAACAGCTCAGCGTGGCCGATGATCTCGTTCAGCGAGCGATAGCCCAAGCGGGCCAGGATCTGGCGCACCTCCTCGGCCACCTGATGCATGAAGATCATCAGATGCTCCGGCTGGCCGGGGAACTTAGCGATCAGGTCGGCGCGCTGGGTGGCCACGCCGACTGGACAGGTGTTGGTGTGGCAGGAGCGGGCCATCTTGCAGCCCACGGCCACCAGCGCGGCCGTGCCGAAGCTGAACTCATCCGCGCCCAGCATCGCGCCGATCACCACATCGCGGCCCGACTGGAAGCCGCCGTCCACGCGCACCCGCACCCGGCCGCGCAGGCCGCTGGTCAGCAGGGTATGCTGCGTCTCGGCCAGCCCCAGCTCCCACGGCCCGCCCGCGTGCTTGATGCTGCTCAGCGGCGACGCGCCGGTGCCGCCGTCCGCGCCGCTGAGATGGATCAGGTCGGCATAGCCCTTGGCCACGCCGGCTGCCACCGTGCCCACGCCGGCCTCGCTGACTAGCTTCACCGACACGATCGCGTCGGGATTGACCTGCTTCAGATCGAAGATCAACTGGGCCAGATCCTCGATGCTGTAGATGTCGTGGTGGGGCGGCGGCGAGATCAGCGCCACGCCGGGGGTGCTGTGGCGCAGACGAGCGATCTCCTCGGTGACCTTGTGGCCGGGCAACTGGCCGCCCTCGCCCGGCTTGGAGCCTTGGGCCATCTTGATCTGCAGCTCCTCGGCCGCCATCAGATAGGTCGGCGTCACGCCGAAACGGCCCGAAGCCACCTGCTTGATCTTGCTGTTGCGCTCGTCGGCAAAGCGTTCTTCGGCCTCGCCGCCCTCGCCGCTGTTGGACGCGCCGCCCAGCCGGTTCATGGCGATGGCCAGCGTCTCATGGGTGACGCCGCTCAGCGCGCCGTGCGACATGGCCGCCGTGGAGAAACGGCGCAGAATGGCCTCGGCCGGCTCCACGTCGTCCAGCGACACCGGATCGCGCCGCGAGGCAAAGTCCAGCAGATCGCGCAGATTGGCCACCGGCCGGCGCTGCACCAGCTCGGCATAGCGCCGATAGCCGTCGGAGAGCACCACCTCACGCACGTCGTCCGCGTTCTCTTCCGTCGATCCGTTCGTTGCCCCAACGCCTGCCAGCGCCTCCAGGCTCCCCGCACGCCGCGCCGGCGCTGACGCGCCTGATGGCCCTTCGGCCGTTCCTGCCAGTTCCTCCGCGTTTCCCTTCCCCTTGCTCGGGGCGAGCTTCCCAATTCCAACCAACTCATGCAACGCGCGCACCACGTCCGGGTTATAGGCGTGATACTCGCCGTCGCGCTTGAACTTGAAGAGGCCATAGCTTTCCAGCGCGGCCTGCGCGCCGCCGTCCGGGTAGGCCGCGTGGTGCCAGGTCAGCACATCCGCGGCGATACGCTGCAGCCCCAGGCCGCCCAGCCGCGCCGGCGTGCCGGGGAAGTAGCGCTCCACTACCTCCTCGGCCAGCCCCAGCACGTCGAAGATCTGCGCGCCGCAGTAGCTGTCCACCGTGGCAATGCCCATCTTGGACATGATCTTCAGCAGGCCCTTCTCCAGCGCCTTGCAGAAGTTGTCCGCGGCCTGGGCCGCGCTGACCCCTTCGGCGTGGCGGCCGGCGGTGCGCACCTCGTCCTGCACCGTCTGTAAAGCCAGCCAGGGATTGACCGCGCTGGCGCCGAAGCCAACCAGGGCCGCGACGTGATGCACATCCCGCGCCTCGCCGGTCTCGCTGATCAGGCTGGCCTGGTTGCGCACGCCAGCCTGGATCAGCCGCTGATGCACCGCAGAGATGGCCAGCAGCGCGGGGATCAGGGTGCGCTCCTGGTTCAGGCCGCGATCGCTGAGGATCAGCAGGCTGGCGCCCGACTTGACCGCGGCCACCGCCTGCTGGCAGAGCCGCTTCACGGCATCCTCCAGCCCATCGACGCCATCGCCCACCGGCCAGGTGCTGTCCAGGGTGACAGCCTGGAAATCGTCGCTGCGGCCGGCCGGCAGATGATGCTTGATCTCGCGGATCACCTGCATATGCTGGTCGGTCAGCACCGGGCTGGCCAGCTCCACCATGCGCGCCACCTCCGGCCCGCGGCTGAGCAGGCTGGAGCGGCGAACCAGCCGCTGGTTCAGCGACATGACCTGAGCCTCGCGCAGCGGATCGATGGGCGGGTTGGTCACCTCGGCGAAGCGCTGGTAGAAATAGTGGAACAGCGGCCGCGGCAGGCTGGAAAGCGCCGCGGCCGGGGTGTCGTCGCCCATGGAGCCGATAGCCTCGACGCCCTGCTGCCACATGGGCCGAAACAACACCACCAACTCCTCACGGTTGTAGCCAAAGGCAGCCTGCAGACCAGTGAGCGGCGCAGCGCCGCCGGCTGGCGTGGGCAGCTCACGGCTGGCTTCGGCCCGGCTGGCCAAACGACGGCGCTCGGACGCCGAGCGCACGCCCAGGCCGAAGGAGGAAGCCGCGGCGCTGCCGGGCGTCAGCAGATCCTCCAGCTCCACCAGATTCTCCTGCAGCCAGCGTTCGTAGGGCTTGTCGCCTGCCAGCCGGCCGGCCACCTCGTTGGTGGTCAGCAGCTCACCGCTGGCGGTGTCCACGGTCAGCATCTCACCAGGACCCAGCCGGCCCCGCCGCGTGATGCGCGCCTGATCCACATGCACCGAGCCAGCCTCGGAGGCCATGATCACCAGCCCGTCGTCGGTCATCAGGTAGCGGGCCGGGCGCAGGCCGTTGCGGTCCAGCGCGCTGCCCACCACCGATCCATCGGTGAAGGCCAGCGCGGCCGGTCCGTCCCAAGGCTCCTGCAAACACGCATGATAATGGTAGAAGGCCCGCACGTCGGCGGGCAGCTCGGGGTCGTGCTTCCAGGCGCGCGGAACCAGCATCAGCAGCGAGTGGCGGATATCGCGCCCGGTCTGCACCAGCAGATCCAGCGCGTTGTCCAGCATGGCCGAATCGCTGCCCCGCTCGCTGATCACCGGCGCCAGATAGTCCACCGCGTCGCCGAAATAGGGGCGGGCCGAGCGCGCCAGGTCGGCCTCGCGCGCGCGCATCCAGTTGATGTTGCCGCGCAGGGTGTTGATCTCGCCGTTGTGGCAGAGCAGACGAAAAGGCTGGGCACGCTCCCAGGTGGGGAAGGTGTTGGTGCTGTAGCGCTGATGGAAGACGGCCAGCGCGGTCTCGAAGTCGGGATCTGCCACATCGACGTAGAATCTGGCCAGTTGCGGGGCCATGAACAGCCCCTTGTAGACGATGGTCTTGGCAGAAAGCGAGGCGACATAGAAATTGGTGATGCGCTCGGCCCAGCAGAGCTGCGTGGCCCGCTTGCGCACCAGATAGAGCGCGCGCTCGAAGCTATCGCCCGCGGCCAGCACAGGGGGCCGGCCGATGAAAGCCTGGACGATGTAGGGGCGCAGGCTGATGGCCCACTCGCCCAGCGCGTCCAGGTTGACCGGAACCTCGCGCCAGCCGAGGAACTCCAGGCCGAATTCGGCCACGGCCTGCTGAAACAGCGCCTGGCTGCGCTCACGGTGCTCCAAATTGCGCAGCGGCATGAAGATCATGCCTACAGCCACATCGCCAGGCGGGGGGACGCGCACGCCCAGCTGCGCCAGGTCGCGCGCGATCAACTTGTGGGGGAGCTGGGTGATCACGCCGGCGCCGTCGCCGGAGCGGCCATCGGCCGCCACTGCGCCGCGGTGCGCGTGGTTGCAGAGCGCCTCCAGCGCCAACTGCAGCACGCGGTGGCTGCGCTGGCCGCTGCGCTGCGCCACAAAGCCCGCGCCGCAGGCGTCGTGTTCGAAGGATGGATCGTAAAGGGGGCCGGGACAGCTTCCCGGCTGATCAAGGTTTCCGTGCATTCGTTGCTCCTGTCCCGCCCGCATGATGCCCAATCAACCGGCCTGAACAGCCGTGACAGCCGCCAAGAACGCGCAGCTCCTCATGGGCCTGCACCGCGGCGTCGCTGAGCGGCGCCGAATGAGTGGTTGGAGGCGCAGGAGCGTCGTTGCCCGCTCGCCCGATCTTTGGACGAAGTTCCGAGAATATGCGCCAAATCATGAAATGCGCCTCAGGCTGGCCCGACCTGACGTGACCGCGCTGTTTGCAGCCCGTCATCGTCCCAGGCCAGCGCCTCCGGCCCATCATGCACCGGCTGTGGCGCGCCATATTCCCGTTCCAGCCACTCGCTCATCGAGCGATTGGCCGGCCTACTCTTGTGCTCCGATGCGTTTGTAGTGGACATTGTGAACTCCTTGTGCATAAAGCGCCCCAAAAAAGGGCCAAATTCCGCAGCGACCTACCAATCTCAGTACTTCACGATTGTTGTCTCACGCAAAGGCGCAAAGACCGCAAAGGGCAGAAATCCTTGGTCTTCTTGACGGCTCTGCGCAAGAATCGTGAACTT
Source organism: Caldilineales bacterium (assembly GCA_021463315.1). Classification (GTDB taxonomy): domain Bacteria; phylum Chloroflexota; class Anaerolineae; order JAAEKA01; family JAAEKA01; genus JAAEKA01. The sequence continues at coordinate 16,747 of JAJTXO010000024.1, forward strand.
CAGTACTTCACGATTGTTATCTCACGCAAAGGCGCAAAGACCGCAAAGGGCAGAAATCCTTGGTCTTCTTGGCGGCTCTCTGCGTTAGAATCGTGAACC
>JAJTXO010000240.1 GCA_021463315.1 Caldilineales bacterium
CTGCCAGCGAAGCGCGCGCCATCTTCGGCGACGACGCGCTCTACCTGGAGCGCGCCATCCTGCCGGCCAACTACGTCGATGTGCAGGTGCTGGCCGACCGCCACGGCAATGTCATTCACATGGGCGAGCGCGACGGCTCCATCCAGCGCAACAACCAGGAGCTGGTGTGCGAATCGCCCGCGCCTGGCCTGACCCAGGCGTTGCGCGCTCGACTGCACGACCATGCCGTGCAGATCGCCCGACTGCTGCGCTGCAACAACGCCGTGACGGTGGAGTTTCTGCTGGACCAGAGCGGCAACTTCTACTTCACGGAGATCAAGGGACGCATCACCGTGGAGCATCCGGTGACCGAGATGGTCACGCGGCGCGATCTGGTGCGCGAGCAGATCGAGATCGCGGCCGGCAAGCGGCTGTCGCTGACGCAGGAGGATGTGCGGCTGCGCGGCGCGGCCATTCAATGCCGCATCAACGCCGAAGATCCGTGGAACCACTATCTGCCCAGCCCCGGCGTGTTGCGGCACTTCCGCCTGCCGGGCGGCCCGCGGGTGCGGGTGGATACCTACGGCTACGGCGGCTGCCCGGTGCCGGTGCGCTACGACCCGATCCTGGCCAAGGTGGTGGTCTGGGGCGAGGACCGGCCGGCCGCGGTGCAGCGCATGGTCCGCTCGCTGCAGGATTTCGTCATCTCCGGCGTGCAGACCAACTTGCCGCTGTTCCAGCGCATCATGCAGGATCCCGACTTCCTGGCTGGCGTTTACACTACGGAGTACCTGCGCCGGCCCATCTTGACCAGCGGCGTGCAACTGCCTGAGAGGCAGGCGCGCGATCTGGCCGTTGCCGCGGCCATGGTCTATGCCATGCGCACCGAGGGACGCCAGCCGGTGACGCCGCCGCAGTTCTTGGGTGGGTGGCGCAGAGCCAGCCGCCAATCGTTGGGCTGAGAGCCGATGCAGCAGGGTGAATGATGAACGATGCTGGCGTCGGGCCAGCCTTACGAGGAGCAAGCAATGATCAAAGTGACTGTCGCGATCGACGGCAAAGCGTATGACATAGATGTCACTGGTTTCAGCGGCGCGGTGGGTGTTTTTTCGGTCATCTGCAACGGCGAGGCGTTGGAGGTTACACTGCCCGAGGTGACCCGGCTTGGTCAGATGGAGTGGATCATCGTCGATGGCCGGCCCTATGAGATCGCGGTGGATCCCAACCTGCGCTGGATCAAGGCCTTCGACGGGATGCACCGGGTTGAGGTCGCCGATCGCCATGTGGCCGTCAGCCGGCCGGTGAGCGCCGATGGCCGCGTCAAGGCGCCGATCCCTGGCCTGGTCACGCGGGTCATGGTGCAGCAGGGCGAGCAGGTGGAGGCCGGCCAGCCCTTGCTGCTGCTGGAAGCCATGAAGATGGAGAACGAGATTCTGGCCCCACGCGGCGGCTCGGTGCTGCACCTGAGCACCCTGGCCGGCAAGAGTGTGACCCTCAACGAAGAGCTGATGGAAATCGGCTGACAGAGTGGCCGGCTGAGGGCAAGCGATGACTGGCAAGGATCTGCTCAGACAGGCAGAATCAAAAGACGCAGCCGAGAATATCTCGGCTGCGTCTTTGTGCGCATTGCCTCTGCCCGCGGCCTCAGCCAGCCAGCCTTGTCCGGTCTGCAGCAGGACGGGGACTCTGGTGGCCATCGGCGACGCCCTGTTTTGCGCCGCCTGCGGCTACGCCTCCGACGGCGCAGTGGGGTGTACCTGATAAGCCAGGCTTCTGGCCGGGCGTGCCCCGGTCATCGCTCCCCGGCTGCCCCCGTCTCCTCAGGCACGGCCACCGCGGCCATCAGCCCCAGCAGGCCGAAGAAGAGCACCATCAGCTTGGGGCTGGCCAGCGGCGCATCCACCAGGCCATGCACCGCGAAGACAATCAGGCTGCCCAGCAGCCCCAGCGCCAGCGTTTTGCGCCACGGGGCGGCCGCGTGCCGCGCTGGCCAGATGAGCGCAGTCCCCACGGCCAACAAGAGGGCGCTGAACGCGATCAGCCCGGGGATGCCCATCTCGCTGCCGATCTGCAAGTAGGTGTTGTGGACATGCACCCACTGGCTGTCAGGCCCCACCATGAACAGGGGATAGAGCAGATTGACCACCTGCTCGGGCATGCCCAGCCCCACGCCGGTGAAGGGGAAATCCTGCAGCAGGTAGAATGCCCGGCTCCATAGCTCCAGACGGCCCTGGGCGGTGGCTGTCACGTCGCTGCCGCCGGCCAACAGGGCCGCGCTCAGCGCGGCCGGCGCCTGGGCGCTGTCCCGCAGCATGAAGACCCCGAAGCCCAGCCCGGCCAGCGCCAGCGGCCCCCACAGCCAGAGCCAGCGCCGGCTGACCAGGAGGGTCATCACCGGCACGGCCAGCGCCACGCCCAGCAGCGCGCCGCGCGACTGGGTGAAGAGCAGCAGCACAGCCAGCAGCAGGCTGAGTGCGGCCGCGGCCAGGCGTTGGATGGGATGAGCGGCGCGGGGGGCGAAGGCGAGGGCCAGCGCGGGGGGCAGGAAAAGCGCCAGCAACTGGCCGCTGAGGTTGGGGTTGAAGCGATCGGGCGCCAGCAGGCCGGCCGGCAGGCGTGCTTGCAGGCTGGCCAGGTTCAGCGGCAGACCGGCCAGGCTGGCCGAGAAGGGGGTGGCGGCCAGCACGGCCAGCGCCAGCGCCAGGCCGGCGGCCAGCAGCACCCAGCCCGCATGTTGCAGCCAGGGGCGCTCTGGCAGCGCCGCGACTGTCCAAAACAGCGCGGCCGCGGCGATCAACGCGTAGACGCGCGGCAGGGTGACGCCCAGGTCCGGGCTGGCCCACAGGTTGACAGGCAGGAGCAGGAGCAGCGCCAACAGCGGCCAATCGGCTGGGGTGTAGCCGGTGAGCTGACGGGCGACGACCGCCCGGCCGATGAACAGCAGGCCCAACAACCCAATCGCCGCCAGCGCCAGCCCGGCGGGCAGCGCGGCGCTGAACACCAGGATGACGGCGGCGACCACGGCCAGCCCTGCCAGCCAGCGGGCCATCATCCGGCCTGTTCGGCCTGTCTGGAGCTGCGCCTGCGCCGGCCTTTGCTTTTGCCGCCCTCCTCGCTTCCTTCCCGACTGGCGTAGTAGTAGTAGTTGCTGTAGTAGTAGCCGCTCTTGCGCTGGGTCAGCTTGTTCAGCACCACGCCCAGCGGCTGGATGCCCAGGCTCTGCAGGCGCTCCACCGCCTGGGCCAGCATCTCGCCGCGCGTCTTGCCGGCCCACACCACCAGCAGCGTGCCGTCCACCTGGCTGGCCAGGATCGACGTGTCGGCCACGGCCAGCACCGGGGGGGTGTCAAAGAGCACCACATCGGCCTCCCCTTTGAGCACCTCGATCATCTCATGCATGCGCGCCGAGTTCAGCATCTCGGCCGGGTTGGGGGGAATGGGGCCGGTGGTCATCACCCGCAGATTGGGCGTATCGGTGTCTTGCAGATAGACCGCCGGATCGCGGCCCTTGTCCAGCAACGCCGTGCTCAGACCGACGTTGTTGGGCAGCTTGAGCAGTTTGTGGAGGGAGGGGCGGCGCAGGTCGGCATCCACCAGGATCACGCGCTTGTCAGACTGCGCCATGACCGTGGCCAGATTGCTGATGGTGGTGCTCTTGCCCTCGCCGGGCGTCGCGCTGGTGACCACCAGGGTAGCCAGCGGCTTGTCCAGCGCGGAGAACTGCAGGTTGGTGCGCAAGACGCGGTAGGCCTCGGCGCCCAGCGACTTGGGCGCCATGCGCGCCACCATCCGTTCGTCGGGGCTGGCCCCTTCCAGGTGGATGACGTTGCCCAGCGCAGCCAGGCCGGTCAAGTCGCGCACCTGATCGGGGGTCTTGACCGTGTCGTCCAGGTATTCGATCAGGAAGGCGATGCCCAGGCCGATCAGCGCGCCGACCACCAGCGCCAGCAGGGTGTTGAACAGCACGCGCGGCCGGATCGGTCCGGTGGCGGCCTGGGCTGGCGTGGTCAGGGTGATGTTGTCGGTGGTCTGGGCCTCGGCCAGGCGCAGATCTTCCAGGCTCTTGCTGAGATTGTTGAAGGTGGTCTGGTTGCGCGCGGCCAGGCGGGTCAGGCGGTCGCGTTCGTTTCTGTTTTCCGGGGTGTCGGCCAGCGCGTTCAACGCCTGTTCGGTCTTCTCCAGCTCTGCCTCGGCCGCGGCCAGATCGGTCTGCAGCTCCTGACGGGTGTCCGCGAAGCGCTCTTGTTGGCGTTCCCGGTTCATCTGCATGAAGACATCGGGCAGGATGTTGGCGACGTTCGCGGCCAGGGCGGGATCGCTGGACTGCACGATGACCTGCACCAACTGGGTGTCGCGCACCGGGGTGACGCTGACCGACACGTTGTGGGCCGCCTGCATAGCCCCGATGCCGCCGGTGAAGCCCAGGGCGATGGCTGCCTGGTTCAGCGTGGGCCAGTCCTGCAACATGGCGGCATAGGTGCGGGCCACCCGCTCGCTGGTGATGATGTCGGTGTAGTCGGCGCGGGCGGTGGTGGAGCGGGCCTGGTTGATGAACACCGTGGCCGTGGATTGGTAGATGGGCGTCTGCCGCCGGGAGATGAAGAAAGTGACCGTACCGGCGATGACAGAGCAGAGCACCACCAGCCAGAGCCACTTGCGAACAAGGTTGATGTAATTGCGCAAATCCATGGTTTTCGACCCTTTTTTCGTGTCATCTCAATAAACCGGGGTCGAGACTTCCGAAGTCTGCGCAGGTTTGTTCAAAACGAGCTCACAGTCCATAAGACTTCGGAAGTCTCCCCAATCTTGAGATGATACCTTTTTCCCAGTAATTGCTGTGCAAAGCGGCCAGATTATAGCACAGCTACGCCCAAAAGCGGTATTTTGCTGGGCATAGCTGCGCCGCCGAGCAACCAGAGGCGCAGCGATCAGGCAAGCGGCCGCCTCAAGCCCGCGCGGCCGTGGCCAGCCGCCACAGGTGCAGGACGCGCCAGCGGGCCACGCGCGCCTCGGGCGCCAGGCTATAGCGCGCCCGCAGCCAACTGGCCTCGGGGAAGAGGCCGCGCGCCAGCAGCTTGACCGCGTCGCGCGCCCGGTCGACCAGGGCAAGCTGCAGCAGGAAGCGGCGATGGCCGTAGCCGCCCGGCTGCATGGTCAGCAGCCCATCGGCCAGGCGCAGCCGGTCGATCAGCCAGCGCTGCCAGCGGGGCGGACGCAGGAGCTGCATGGCTGCTGGCGGCGGAGCTGTGCCCAGCAGGCGCTGCGCCAGCTCCAGCACGGTCCATACCACCGTGGCCAGCCGCCAGCGGCGCGCGGTCGCGGCCACCTGCGGCCAATCCAGCGTTTCCGCGGCCGCCAGCAGATGGATGTCCAGCAGGTTGCGCAGCCAGGGCGCGCTGAACTGATGGTTGATGGCCTGGTGCAGACAGAGGTGCAGCAGGGTGTCTTCCGGCGTCATCACGGCGAAGCTGTGCTGGCCGATGGCCAGCCGGCCGCGGCGCTGCCAGATGGCCTGGTGGTCGATGGCCGCGGTGTGGCGGGCCCACTCGCCGCGCAGCGCGGGCCATTGCAGCTCGATCAAGGCCAGCGTCGAGCCGGCGCGCGTCATCTGCTGCTCGCCGCCCACCAGCAGCGCCAGCGCATTGGGCCGATCCTCCTTGTTGGCGGGTTGGAAGCCCAGGCTGGCCAGCGCGGCCGCGGCCAGCGGCGCCTGCTCCGGCTGAATCCACAGGTCCAGGTCGCCCCGCAGCCGGCAGGCGGGATTGTCGTAGAGGGTGTAGGCCAGTGCGGCCCCTTTCAGCCAGATGAAATCGACGCCGGCCTGGCTGAGGGCCAGCAGAACTGCCTCGATCTCCCAGTCCATGGACGCGGTGGCCAGCACGGCCTGCTGAAAGGCATCCTGCCAGGGGCCGACGAGGCTGGCTGGCGCTTTGTCCAGCAGGCCGGCCTGTTGCAGGCGATCAAAGGCAAAGAGGGCCAGGCCCTGGCCGCGCAGCCAGGCGACATCCTCCTGGCTGAGCTGGTGAATGTCTAGCCAGGCGGCTAGCGCGGTCGGCTGGGGGTCGGCCAGGGCTTGCGCGAGTTCGTGGTGGCGGCGGGGAGGGGGGGGAGAAGTGGACAAGGGGGGAAGTGGGCAAGTAGACAAGGGGAGAAGTAGACAAGGGGAGAAGTAGACAAGGGGAGAAGTAGACAAGGGGAGAAGTAGACAAGTAGACAAGGCGACAAGTGGAGAAGTAGATTGGTAGATTGGTAGATTGGTGTGCTGTGCTGGCGGGAGAGGGTGCGGGGCTTTGGTCGGGTGGTGGGGCGCGTCGTCTTGGTGGCTGAAGCCTCGACTCCAGGGGCGGAGGCGGGTTAACGCGCTGCGGGGGTGGCGGCGGGAAGGGGCGCGTCGTCTTG
>JAJTXO010000241.1 GCA_021463315.1 Caldilineales bacterium
GACCGGCCAGAGCAGGAGCAGGAAGGCTCGGTCGGAGACCGGCCGGAGCAAGAAGGCTCGGTCGGAGACCGGCCAAAGCAAAAGAGGGATGCTTCCCAAAGACCGGCCAAAACAGAAGCATTCCGCCACCAAAAAAAGCACCCCGCGATTCCGGGTTACGCATTACGCATTACGGGTTACGCATTACGCATTACCCCCCATCCCCCGCCACAAAAGGAGCGCCACCCATGACCGATTTCAGCATCGAAACCCAGGAACTGAAGCGTTGCGTCCTGATCGCCCTGCACGGACGCATCGACAGCAGCAAGGCCCCGCTGGTCGAGGCCGCGATCAACGAGCAGATCGAGGCCGGCCACTTTCGCTACGTGATCGACCTGAGCCAGGTTGAGTTCATCAGCAGCGCCTTCCTGCGCGTGCTGATCTCCAGCGCCAAGACGGTGCGCCGTTTCAACCGCGGCGACATCTATCTGGCCGCCATGCCGGCGCGCATCCGCGATGTGTTCGAGCTGGCCGGTCTGCTGCCGCTCTTCAAGGTGTTCGACGCACAGGTGGAAGCTGTTGGAAGCTGGTAAACTGACGCCACCCGCCACAGCCGCTGAGTTGGTGGTCAGCAGCAGCCTGGACGCCCTGCCGCAGGTGATCGACTTCGTGCGCCATGTCTGTTCGCAGGCCGGCCTGGCCGAGAAGGCCAGCTTCGCCTGCGAGTTGGCCACCGATGAGGCATGCACCAACATCATCGAGCATGCCTACGCCGGTCGCAGCGACGGCGCGATTCGCGTCGTCTGCTGGCACGACGACGACGCGTTCGTCGTGCAACTGCACGACCAGGGGACCGCCTTCGACCCAGCCGCAGTCCGGGAGCCGCCATTGACCGATGATCTGGCTGGCCGTCCGCTGGGAGGACTGGGCATACATTTCATGCGCAGCTTGATGGACGAAGTGCGTTTCGACTTCGACCCGGTGACGGGGAACACGGTCACAATGACCAAGCGCTCTTAGCGGCCACAACAAGGCCGCCGCCGCGTGCATGCGGCGGCGGCCTTGTTGTGGCGCCGGCCGGTTTTGTCCATGTCCACATCCCTGCCCGCTTTGGCGGCCATCGATCGCTCCACCAACCCCTGCAAAGGCCTGCCGCTGTCTGAGCTATCTGCTCTGACCGAGGCGGGCCTGGCCATCGTGCGCGCCCAGCTCGACCTGGACGGCCTGTGCGAGTTGGTCTATCAGCAGGTGACCGGCCTGGTGGACGCGCGCAGCTTTCACCTGGGCCTGTTCGACGGGGATGAGCTGACCCTCAAGGTCTGGGTGCAGGAGGGCCAGCGCCGGCCGCCGGCCAGCTTCCCCAGCGGAGAGGACACAGGCATCGTCGGCTGGGTGCGCTCCACCCAGCAGCCGTTGCTGGTGCATGACTTCCTGGCCGAGCTGGAGCAGTTGCCGGCCCGGCCCAGCTATGCATCCGACCACCCGCCGCGTTCGGCTCTGTTTGTGCCCCTGATGGCTGCCGGCCGTGTGGTCGGCTCCATGGCGGTGCAGCATCCCCAGCCCAATGCCTACGACGCCGACGACCTGCAACTGCTGAGCATCATCGCCAGCCAGGCGGCCAGCGCCATCGTCAACGCCCAGCTTTTCCAGACTGTGGGGCGCCGGGTGGAGCAGCTCACCGCCATCAGCCAGGTCAGCAGCGCGATCGCGGCCGAGCTGGATCTGGACACGCTGCTGGCGAAGGTGGTGGAGCTGATTCGCCAGCGCTTTGGCTATTACCACGTCCAGGTCTTCTTGGTGGAGAACGAGGAGCATCGCGCGGTTTTCCGCGCCAGCACCGGCCATGATCTGAACAAGCTGTGGCTGGCGCAGGGACGCAGCCTGCCCTTCGGCGCGGGCATCATCGGCTGGGTGGCGGCCACCGGCGAGCACCTGCTGGCCAACGACATCAGCCAGGAGCCGCGCTATCTGCCCGACGATCCGCGCCTTTTGCCGGATACCCGCTCCGAGTTGGCTGTGCCGCTCAAGATCGAAGACACCGTGGTGGGGGTGCTGGACGTGCAAAGCCGCTCGCTGCACGGCTTCGGCGACGATGATCTGTTCATGCTCAACGCCCTGGCCAACCAGGTGGCTATGGCCGTCGATTCGGCCTGGTCCTACCGCGCCCAGCAAGAGCAGGCCTGGATGACCACCGTGCTGCTGCAAGTGGCGCATGTCGCCAGCCGAGCCGGCAGCCTGGACGACGTCTTGGACGCCATCACCCGCCTGACGCCGATGCTGACCGGCGTGGCCAGTTGCGGCATTTGGCTGTACGACGAGGAGATCGGCGCGTTCGATCTGATGACCAGCTACGGCTTGACGGGAGACGCGGCGCAGCCGGCCAACCTGCGTGTGCAGCCAGAGGCCGACCCGGCGCCAGCCTTCATTCTGTTGCAGGAGACGCTCAGCCACGTGGAGCTGAGCGCGGGCGACGATTTCATGCTGCCCCCGCTCTTCTGGCAGGCATTGCCCGGCGATCGGCTGATTCTGCTGCCGCTGCTGGTGCAAAACCGGCTGATCGGCTGCCTGCTGGTCAGCCTGGAGAGCGAGCAGATGCCGCAGCGGCTGCACGAGCAACGCCTCTCCATGCTCAACGGCGTCGCCAACCAGGCCGCTGCGGCCATCGAAAATGTGCGCCTGGCCAGCGCGCGCGAGCAGGAAGCCTGGATCTCCTGGGCGCTGCTGGAGGTATCGCAGGCCATGGCCAACGCGCGCACGGTGAACGATATGCTGGAGCAGGTGGTGCGGCTGACCCCGCTGCTGGCCGGGGTGGATCGTTGCGCGGTGCTGTTGCAAGAGCCGCAGAGCGGGAAATTCGTGGTGGCGCAGGTTTACCTGGGACGGCGCGAGGCGCACACGGATCTGACCGGCCTGCGCCTGAGTCCGGGTGACCTGCCGCTGCTGGATCTGGCCATCAGCACCCGCCGAGTGCAGCGAGTCGACGACGCCTCGCACAGCGAGCTGACGCCGCCGGCCTGGCGCGAGGCCGTCGGCAGCAAGACCCTGGTGATCGCGCCGCTGCTGGTGCAGGAGGAGGTGCGGGGCGCGCTGTTGGTGGACAGCGCTGAGCAGACGCATGGCATGAGCCAACGCCGCGAGGATATCCTGGCCGGCATCGCGCAGCAGCTCAGCCTGCACCTGGAGAATTTTCAACTGCAGGCGCAGGAGCAGGAGCGCATCCGGCTGGCCGAGGAGCTGCAGGTGGCGCAGCGCATGCAGGGCAGCCTGCTGCCGGCCGTCACGCCAGCCATCGAGAGCTACCAGATCGCCCATGCCTGGGACCCGGCGCGCGAGGTCGGCGGCGACTTCTACGATTTCATTCCCCTCAGCCGCGGCCGGCTGGGCCTGCTGATGGCCGATGTGGCCGACAAGGGGGTGCCGGCCGCGCTGTTCATGGCCACCACCTCGACGCTGCTGCGCGCGGCCGCCCAGGGCTATGCCTCGCCCGACCGGGTCTTGCTGCACGCCAACAAGGGGATCAACGCCAACAACCGGGCCGATATGTTCGTCACCGCCTGGTACGGCGTGCTGGATCCGGCCAGCCACCGTGTGGCCTTTGCCAACGCCGGCCACAGCCTGGCGCTGCACGTGGCAGCCGCGGACGGCGCCATGCGCCAGCTCCGGCCGGCCGGCATGCCGCTGGGCGTGATCGACAGCCTCTCCCTGACGCGGGAGGCGATCACGCTGGCGCCGGGCGACATGATCGTGCTCTACACCGACGGCGTGATCGATGCGCTGAACGAGGCGGGCGAGGATTTCGGCCAGGACCGGCTGGAGGCGCTGCTGTTTGGCCGGCGGCATCTGGCCGCGCAGGAGGTGGTGGACGCGCTGCTGGCTGCGATCCACGCCCACACCGGCCAGGCGCCACTGTTCGACGACGTGACGGTGGTGGTTCTACGCCGAATGGCCGGCTATGGATGACCGTGCGGGGCGGTGGAGTGGCTCAGGGGCTGGCAAAGACCAGCGGCAGGTAGACCTCGGCGGCCGGCGGCAGGCTCATCGGCGTCCAGGTGATGCCGCCGTCGTCGGAGCGGTGCGGCGTGTTGGACGCACCCAACGAGGCGAAGATGGTGAGCGGCAGGGGCTGCGGCCCGCGCTGCATCACCAGCGGCAGAAACACCTGATAGCCGGCCGTTAGCCCTGGGGTGGACGATGCCCCGGTTGACGGTTGGCTGGCTGGCGCAGCCGGCTCTGGCAATGCAGCAACCGGTGCAGGCGAGCGGCGGATGGCTACATTCGAGACGCTGGTGCTGCGCGTCAGCCGCTGCCAGGAAAGGCCGTCGTCGTAAGAGGCATACAACACTCCCCTGTTCCGCCAGAAGATGGCGCGATCCTGCGCATAGTTGGGGGACACGAACAGGTCATGCGAGTAGGTGTAGGTCGAGTCCTCACATTGCCGGCCATCCTCAGCATAGACTTGCAGCCACGACTGGCCGGCGTTCTGGCTCTTGAAGATGATGCCGTTCTGAACCGCGAACAGGGTGCGATCGTGGTCGAAGTCGGGCGAGAGGGCGACGGAGTTGACCACCATGTTGCACAGCCCAGCGTCCCTCGGCTGCCAGGTGTCGCCGCCGTCGAAGGACGCGATCAGCTTGGGCAACGGCGGCGGTTCGTAGCCAAGTTGAACCGCTGCAAAAAGCGTCCCATCGGTGACAAAGCTGGGCGAAGAAACCACCTCATAGATACCAGTGGTCGACCAGACGCGGTTCCAGGTCTGCGCCGTATCGATCGAGCGTTCGATGCCGATAAAGTTGTATAGCCAGAGATGGATACATGAAAGAAACAACGTCTGCGACTCTCCTGCAAAGACGGGGCCGTAGCACGCTCCCCTCTGAAAGGGCGAAGTGCGTTCCAACCATGTGTCTCCACCATCTTCGCTGAGCAGCATCTGATGTTCGCTTGGTGCGCCGTAGTAAAAATGGAGGTAGACTGCGGGCGTGTTGCGACCGAAAACGGGAAAGCCGGCCACGACATTTCCTCCTGCCCGGTAGCGATCTGTATACTCGAAAACCTTGTCCCAAGAGATACCTCGATTGGTGCTGCGCCAGAGTCGTATTCGTTCTCCCCTGACGGAAACAGGATACATATGCTGAAACAAATAGATCGTGTGATCTACATCATACCTGGGGGAGGGCACGACGATGGAGTTCATCGATGTCTCTGGACTCTGACGCGAAGGATCGGAATCGGCTCGTGGCGATGCCAAGGGCAAACCGGTTGTCGTCAGTGTTGCTATGCACACCATCACGCTGGCAAGCATGCGAGTGATCGGGTTCAGATGCATAGGGTTTACCTCACGGGCCAGGGGTCGACGTAGACGGAAATCGACCCGGTGGATACGTCGCCCATTGTGCGCCCAGCGAGACTCTTGGTGTGCTTGCCGGTGTGCCGGTGTACATATTGATCCGTGTTGGCGACGGCGTGGGCGGAGGTGGCCAGGTTGGGGTGGCCGTCATCTGCAACAACCATGTGTTCAAGGTGGCGTTGCTGTAGCCGGTAACGAACAAGCTACGGCATCCACGCCTCGCTTTCCAGTGTCGAGTAGGTTGTCGTCTGATCCAAGCCAACCGGCCATGGGCTGCATCAAGAAACTGGTTACTTCTTCTGCCGTCGCGCCATCATAGAGCGAACCATACTCAGTTATCCACAACGGCTTGTCCCTTGTCCAGGACTCTGTCTGATGCAAGACCAGATAGGCTTCGATTTTCTCTTTGAGACAACTTGACCACACAGTCTCTGGGTCTATCGGAGCACCGTCGATTTGACATTCGGTGCTGTGTGTCCAGGGATACGTATGAATATGCACGCCATCCAGGGCCAGGTTCGGATGGCCATGCGTTCTGTGATACTCCAGGCGGTCCAGGAAAGCTTGCCACCAGGGAGTATCTGCTGTGAAGAAGTTGCCGCAGCAGAACACCCTGGCCGTCGGATCGGCCTGTTTGATGGTCTCGAAGATCTCCACATAGCGATCAGCCGCCAAATCGGCCATGGCCACACGCTGTCCATCCACCCAGGTTGGTGTAGCCGTGTTGCCAGAATAGGCAATGCATGGCAATGCCGGTGTCGGGGTGGGTCCTGCGGTCGGCACCACCCCCGGGGGCAGGGGGGTGCGTCCCAACATGTTGCACAGATAGCGGCCGCACTCCTCGTAGTGGAAAACGTAGGTCGGCGATCCCGGCGGCGGCGGGTTGATGGTGTCCATGATCATCGGGAAGTCCGGCTCGTTGAACACCAGCCAGACCCGCCCTGGGTGCCTGGCCGCCCGCGTCGCAATCACTGGCGGATTCCACGGCGCAGACAGGACGCCCGTATCGCCAAGGATGCCGTCCTCCGGT
>JAJTXO010000242.1 GCA_021463315.1 Caldilineales bacterium
CTCCAACACCGCGTCGTTGTTCAGCGCGCTCACCCACATCACGGTGGTCAGGCCGGGCAGGCGCTGCAAGTCAGCCTTCTGGCCATCGACGATGAACTCGCCCTGGGGATCGTAGCCCGTGCCCGTCACCTGGGCGATCTGGCCATCGACCCACAGCCGGGTGACGGTCATCTCGTTCTGGGTCAGGGTGCCGGTCTTGTCCGAGCAGATCACCGTGGCCGAGCCGAGAGTCTCGACCGAGGCCAGCCGGCGGATCAGGGCGTTGCGCTTGACCATCTCGCGCATGCCCAGCGCCAGGCTGATGGTGACCACCGCGGCCAGCCCTTCGGGCACCGCGGCAATGGCCAGACCGACCGCGATCATGAAGCTATCGACCAGCGCTTGCCGCACCTCCGGGGTGAAGCCATCGGTCAGCACGCCGCTGCGCATGGCCTCCATCAGAAAGACCACGCCACAGATGATCAGGGCGGCCACGCCCAGCAGCTTGCCCAGATGATCCAGGCGGGCCTGCAGCGGGGTTCCTTCCTCCTCCACAGCCTGCAGCATGTCGGCGATCAGGCCGAGCTGGGTCTGCATGCCGGTGGCCACCACCACGCCGCGGCCGCGGCCATAGTTGATCACCGTGCCCATGAAGGCCATGTTCTTGCGGTCGCCGATGCCGGCCTCAGAGGGCAGCTCCAGCTCGGCGTGCTTCTGCACCGGCACCGATTCGCCGGTGAGCGCGGCCTCCTCGACGCGCAGATTGACCGCTTCCAGCAGGCGCAGGTCGGCCGGCACGAAGTTGCCTGCCTCCAGATAGATCACGTCGCCCGGCACCAGCTCTCTGGCCGGCACGGAGACGCGCTTGCCGTTGCGCAGCACCTGAGACTCGGGCGCGGCCATCTTCTTCAGAGCGGCCAGCGCCTCTTCAGCCCGGCTTTCCTGCACCACCCCCAGAATCGCATTCAGCACGACGATCAGCATGATCACCGCCGCCTCCAGCCAGTCTCCCAACAACGCCGAGACCACCGAGGCGACGATCAGCAGGATGACGATGAAATTGTTGAGCTGGCCCAGAACCAACTGCAGGAAGGTCGGGCGTGGCTTCTCCTTCAGCTCATTCAACCCGTATTGTTCGGTGCGCTGGGCCACCTCGGCGGAGGATAGCCCGCTCTCGGCGACTCCCAGCCGGGCCAGGGTCGCGGCGCTGTCGAGAGCATGCCAGGCTGTCTGCTCCGCAGGCAGCGCTGGGCTGGTAGATACAGGGGATGGTTTAGTCATCGTTGTCCTTTAGAATCGACTTGTCGCTGTTCGGAGCCAGCAGGTCCTGGCGTCCATTCACAATCAACTGCACGCTCTGGCCGGTGGCTATCTTCTGAATAGCTCCTTAGGCTTGATACGCGCGCGCGGTCACGTCGCCGCCGTGGCCGGTCCAGTCGGTGTGGAAGAACTGGCCGCGCGGCCGATCGATCCGCTCGTAGGTGTGCGCGCCGAAGTAGTCGCGCTGAGCCTGGGTCAGGTTAGCCGGCAGACGGCCGCGGCGATAGCCATCGTAGAAGGCCAGCGCGCTGGAGAGAGCCGGCGCCGGGATGCCCAACTGCACGGCGCCGGCCACCACGCGGCGCCAGGCGCCATCGGCTGCCAGCATGGCCTCGCGGAAATAAGGCGCCAGCAACAGATTGCTCAGCGCAGGATCCGCGTCGAAGGCCTCCTTGATCTTGCCCAGAAAGGCCGAGCGGATGATGCAGCCGCCGCGCCACATCAGCGCGATGCCGCCCAGGTTCAGATTCCAGCCATAGGCCGCCGCGGCCGCGGCCATCAGCATGTAGCCCTGCGCGTAGGAGGCCACCTTGGCCGCGTAGACCGCCTGCTCCAGATCGACCAGGAAGGCGGCCTGGTCGCCGCTGAATTGCTCGACCGGGCCGGACAGCGCGGCCGCGGCCGTGGCCCGCTCGTCGACCAGCGCGGAGAGGAAGCGGGCAAAGACCGCCTCGCTGACCAGGGTCAACGGCGCGCCCTGCTCCAGCGCGGCGGCGACGGTCCACTTGCCGGTGCCCTTCTGGCCGGCGCTGTCCAGGATCAGATCGATCACCGCCTGGCCCTCCTGATTGCGATAGGCCAGAATGTCGGCGGTGATCTCGATCAGATAGGATTCCAGCGGGCCCAGGTTCCAACGCGCGAAAAGGGCGCTCATCTCGTCGTTGCTCAGCCCCAGCCCCTCCTTGAGCAGATGATAGGCCTCGGCGATGATCTGCATGTCGCCGTATTCGATGCCGTTGTGAACCATCTTGACGAAGTGCCCCGCGCCGTTTTCGCCCACCCAGTCGCAGCAGGGCGCGCCGTTGGGATCGCCCTCCGGCACCCTGGCCGCGACAGCCTGGAAGATCGGGCGGACTGCGGGCCAGGCGGCCGGCGAGCCGCCCGGCATGATGGAGGGGCCATGCCGCGCGCCCTCTTCGCCGCCGGAGACCCCCGCGCCGATGTAGAGCAGACCCTGCGCCTCCACGGCCGCGGTGCGCCGGATGGTGTCCTCGTAGTTGGAGTTGCCGCCGTCGATGATGATATCGCCCGGCTCCAGCAGCGGGATCAGCCGCTGGATGAAGTCATCCACCGGCTGGCCGGCCTTCACCAGCATCATCACCCGCCGCGGGCGCTTCAGCAGCGCCACCAGCTCCTCCAGCGAGTGAGCCGGCAGGATGCTCATGCCCTGGGCCGGGCCGCGCACAAAGCTGTCTACGACGGAAGTCGTGCGATTGGTCACCGCGACGGTGAAACCATGGTCAGCCATGTTCATGACCAGGTTTTGGCCCATCACCGCCAGGCCAATCATGCCGATATCTGCTTGGGGCGCCATGGTGTTTGCTCCTATTCCAACGCCGCGTCGACGATGGCCTGCGCCTCGGCCTGGATCTGCTCCAGATGCGCCTGGCTAACGAAGCTTTCGGCGTAGATCTTGTAGACATCCTCGGTGCCGGAGGGGCGAGCCGCAAACCAGCCGTTGGCGGTGACCACCTTCAGACCGCCGATGGCGGCCCCGTTGTAGGGCGCCTGCGTCAGCTTGTGAAGGATAGGGTCGCCGGCCAGCGCCTCCGCCTGGACCTTCTGCGGCGACAGGCTGCTGAGAATGGCCTTGCCGGCCCGGCTGACAGGCGCATCCTTGCGCGCATACCAGGCCTGGCCGAAGCGAGACTCCATCTCCTGGTAGTGCTCGCCGGGGTCGCGGCCCGTCACCGCCAGGATCTCAGCCGCGATCAGGTCCAGGATGAAGCCGTCTTTGTCGGTGGTCCAGACTGTGCCCTCGCGGCGCAGGAAGGAGGCGCCCGCGCTCTCCTCGCCGCCAAAGCCGAAGGAGCCATCCAACAGCCCATCCACGAACCACTTGAAGCCCACCGGCACCTCGCACAGCTTGCGCCCCAGGTGCGCGGCCACGCGGTCGATCATGGAGCTGGAGACCAGCGTCTTGCCGATAGCTACGTCGGGACCCCAGGCGGGCCGATGCTGGAACAGATACCAGATGGCCGTGGCCAGGAAATGATTGGGGTTCATCAGCCCGACGCTGCGGGTGACGATGCCGTGGCGGTCGTAGTCGGTGTCGTTGCCGAAGGCGATGTCGAACTGATCCTTGAGGCGCACCAGACTGGCCATGGCGTAGGGCGACGAGCAGTCCATGCGGATCTTGCCGTCGTGGTCCAGGGTCATAAAGGCGAAGGTAGGGTCGATGCGCGGGTTGACCACGTGCAGATCCAGCCCGTAGCGCTCGGCGATGGGGGCCCAGAAGGCCACGCCCGCGCCGCCCATGGGATCCACGCCGATCTTCAGCCCGGCCGCGGCGATGGCTGGCATGTCGATCACCGCGCCCAAGTCCTCCACGTAGGGGCTGATATAGTCGTATTCGTGGGTGGTGGCGGCCGCCAGCGCCCGCTTGAAGGGGATGCGCTGGATCTCCTTCAGCCCGCTGGCCATGAGCTCGTTGGCGCGGTCCTGGATCGTGCGGGTCATGCCGGTGTCGGCCGGCCCGCCGGAGGGGGGATTGTACTTGAAGCCGCCGTCGCCCGGCGGGTTGTGGGAGGGGGTGATCACCACGCCGTCGGCCTGGCCGGGCGGGCTGGTGCGGCCGCGGTTGTGGGTCAGAATGGCATGGGAGATGACCGGCGTCGGGGTATAGCCCAGCCCCTGCTGCACCACCACCTCCACCCCGTGGGCCGCGAACACCTCCACGGCCGAGATCAAGGCTGGCTCCGACAAGGCGTGGGTGTCCATGCCCAGGAAGAGCGGCCCGCCGATGCCCTGCGCCAGCCGCAGCTCGCAGATCGCCTGGCTGATGGCCAGGATGTGCGCCTCGTTGAAGCTGCTGTTGAGAGAAGAGCCGCGATGCCCCGATGTGCCGAAGGCCACGCGCTGCACCGGATCGCTGACGTCGGGCTGGTAGCTGTAGTAGGCCGAGATCAAGCGAGGAACGTTGATCAACACATCATAGGGGGCTGTTTGGCCAGCCAGTGGATGGACGCTCATAGGTTCTCCTTGCTGCACAATTGCCGTCCTGACGCCGCGGCCAGCCTGACCTGGCCGGGCGGCGCGATGGCGCTGCACCCACCGTGGCGGCGCAGGTTGACCGGCGAACGATTGCGCCAATTATAGCGCACTTATCGGTTCTGCGGTAAAGTGAGCAAGCAGGTTGACCACTAGAAGTCGTTACCACTCGGGCCGGTGCGACCGAAAGACTTCCGAAGTCTGCGCAGGTTTGTTCAAAACGATCTCACAGTCCATAAGACTTCGGAAGTCTTCCCCAAAGGCTGGTCTGCTGCGCCAGGATCTGATCCACGATCCGCTCCGGGGTCAGCCGGACATCCACGATCCAGGCATCGAGCGGTTCCTCCAACGCGTCGAACTGGCTTTGCAGCATGGCGGGCTGCATGAAGTGGCCCTTCCGGCCAGCCATGCGGGCCTGGATGGTGGCATAGTCTCCCCTCAGATAGACGAACTGCACCTGCGCCGGATCGACCCGCAGCGCCGCGCGATAGGTTTCCTTCAAGGCAGAACAGGCGACGACTCCCGATGCGCCGCTGGCCAGGCCGTGACGGATCAACTCGGCCAGCGCGGCCAGCCAGGCGCGGCGGTCATCGTCCTCCAGCGGCAGGCCGGCGGCCATCTTGGCGACGTTTTCCGGCGGGTGCCAGTCGTCGCCGTCGTAGAACGGACAGCCCAGCCGCTGGGCCAGCAAGGCGCCGACGGTGCTCTTGCCGCTGCCTGAGACGCCCATGACAATGAGGAACATGGTTTCCCACTCCCCAGACTGCGGAAGTGGCCGGACAGCCGCTCGGGCCGGTCTTTGTGCATGCCTGCGGCAGCCCCGGAGGGGCCGACCGAGCCCGCTGTTTTCATTGACGATTGTGCGGCCAACGCGTAGCTGTCTGTTCCGCGCGCGCCGGCCGCTTCCGAAGTCTTGAGTTGCCTTAGATCTCCAACGTCGAGATGTCGCCCGCGTCCTTGCCCAGCGCCCGCGCCTTCAGCACCCGGCGCATGATCTTGCCGGAGCGGGTCTTGGGCAGGTTGTCCACGAACTCGATCTTGCTGGGCATGGCGATGGGGCCGGTCTCGTGGCGCACGTGATCCTTCAGCTCGTCCACCAAGCGATCGCCGCCCTCGAAGCCGCTGCGCAGGATGCAGTAGGCCCAGATCACGTTGCCGCGCACCTCGTCGGGCATGCCGATCACCGCGGCCTCGGCCACGGCCGGATGGCTGACCAGCGCGCTCTCCACCTCGGCCGTGCCCAGGCGGTAGCCGCTGACCTTGATCACGTCGTCGATGCGGCCGATGATCCAGAAATAGCCGTCCTCGTCCTTGCGCGCCGAGTCGCCGGTCAGGTAGTAGCCGTGCTCTTTGAAGCGCTCCCAATACTGGTTGACGAAGCGCGCCGGATCGCCGTAGACGGTGCGGGCCATGCCGGGCCAGGGGCGCTTGATCACCAGATAGCCGTCCTCGTTGACCCCCACCGGGTCCCCATCCTCGTCCACGATTTCGGCCTCGATGCCGGGGAAACCGAAGGTGCCAGAGCCCGGCTTGAGCGGGGTGGTGGGCAGCGGCGTGATCATGAAGCCGCCGGTCTCGGTCTGCCACCAGGTGTCGATGATGGGACACTGGCCCTTGCCGATGACGCTGTGATACCAGCGCCAGGCCTCGGGGTTGATCGGCTCGCCGACGCTGCCCAGCAGGCGCAGGCTGCTCAGGTCATGGCGCGCGGGCCAGGCGTCGCCGAAGCGCATCAGGCCGCGGACGGCGGTGGGCGCGGTGTAGAGGATGGTAATGCCGTAGTGCTCGATCATCTTCCACCAGCGGTT
>JAJTXO010000243.1 GCA_021463315.1 Caldilineales bacterium
CCATCGAAGGCGACTCTGAGCACATGGTAGCCAAAGCCATCCGCCAGACCGCGGCCGAGCGCGAGCTGGCCCTGCCCGCGGTAAGCAGCTTCGAGGCGCTCAAAGGCCGTGGCGTCCGAGCCAGCGTGAATGGTCAAACCGCTTACGCCGGCGGCCCCCGCCTGTTGGAGATGCTGGAACTGCGCCTTGCCGGTCCCATCGCTGCCTTCACGCAGGAAGCCGGGCGCAAAGGCCAGAGCGTGATCTACCTGGTGCATGATGGCCAGATCGCCGCCGCCTTCGCCCTGGCCGATGTTATCCGGCCCGAAAGCCGGCAAGCTGTGCAGCGGCTGCACGAGCTGGGCGTGCAGGTGGCCATGCTCACTGGCGACAGCCAGGCCGTGGCCCAAGCCGTGGCCGACGAACTGGGCATCGACCAGGTCTTCGCCGAAGTGCTGCCGGAGCACAAGGACCAGAAGGTGGCGGAGTTGCAGGCCCAGGGCAGGCGGGTGGCTATGGTCGGCGACGGCGTCAACGATGCGCCAGCCCTGACGCGGGCCAATGTTGGGATCGCCATCGGCAGCGGCACCGACGTGGCCGTGGAGTCGGCGGGCATCATCCTGGTGCAGAGCAACCCGCTGGACGTGGTCAAGATCTTCGAGCTAAGCCGGGCCAGCTACCGCAAGATGATCGAGAACCTGGTCTGGGCCACAGGCTACAATGTGATCGCCATCCCGCTGGCGGCCGGCGTGCTCTATCCGGCCTTCGGCATCCTGCTCTCCCCGGCAGTGGGTGCGCTGTTCATGTCGTTGAGCACCATCATTGTCGCCGTCAATGCCCAGCTTTTGCGCCGTGTCAAACTGGGCGTGACGGCGGCGTGATTTGGTGTCTGGAGGTCTGAGATAGTGAGAAGAGCCATCGTGCTGCTGTCGTTGCTGGTCCTGGCTGGCTGCGCTCGCGGACAAGAACTGCCGGCAACGGGCGCCAATGCGCAGCAACCTGTTGCCGGAAACTCCCTTGGCCGCGACGTCTACCTGCGCACCTGCGCAGCCTGCCATGGCCCTGACGGCGAGGGGTACGCCAACCAATACAAAGCGCCGGCGCTGGACCCTACGGAACACGCCTGGCATCACCCGGATGGCCAGATCCAGCGCCTCATCCGCGACGGCGGCGCGGTCATGCCGGCCCTGGGCGACCAGCTCAGCCCGAAGGAAATCGTCGCGGTCATCACCTACCTGCACACGCTGTGGACACCTGTACAGCTCGAACGCCAGCAGGCCAGCAGCGCGTTCGATCCGCTGCAAAGCCCCTGACATCATGGCTCGACTCGATGAAACTATCCGACGCCGTTGGCTAGCCCTTCTCATCCTGGCGCTGGGCGTTTGGACGCTGACGCCCTGGCTGGCCCCGCTCTTCATGCATTGGGGCTGGACCGGCCCCGGCCGGCTGATCTATACGCTCTATGCCGCCTTCTGCCACCAGATGCCGCAGCGCTCCTGGTTCTTCTTCGGCCCCAAGCTGAGCTATTCCCTGGCCGAGGTCCAGGCTGTTTGGCCGGAACCCGCGACGGTCTGGGGGCTGCGCGGCTTCGTCGGCACGGCCGACATGGGCTGGAAACTGGCCTGGTCCGACCGCATGGTCAGCTTCTACGGTGGTCTCTTCCTCTTCAGTCTGTTCTATGTCCTGTTGCGCGGCCCGATCAGGCGGAGCAGTTGGCGCTTGAGCTGGCGTTGGCTGCTGGTGTTGCTTCTGCCCCTTGCTTTGGACGGCATGACACACATGGTCAGCGATCTGGCCGGCATCGGCGTGGGCTTCCGGGAGACCAACGCCTGGCTGGCCGCGCTGACCGGCAACGCGTTGCCGGCCACCTTCTACGCCGGGGACGCCTGGAGTTCCTTCAACGCTATCCTGCGCTTGGTCACCGGTTTACTGGGCAGCTTCGCGTTGATATTCTGGGCCTTGCCCTTACTCGATGGCATCTATCAGCCTGGCCGGGAAACGATCAACAACCTGGTGACAGAAGATCGGATGTCGCGGTCCGATAACGAGAATGCCTCAATACATCAACCTGATATCCCCTGATTCGAGAGGACACTGATGACAACCAAAACTAAAACGCCCAAAGAACCTTCGTCTAGCACAGGCAACCGCCGTGCAATCGCGCAGGAGGAGCGGCGCAAAAAGCAACGCCGTCAGCGGCTGGTGTACACCACCGCCGGCATTGCTCTGGCTGCGATCCTGGCCTTTTTCGTTATTCGGGCGTTGGCCACGCCCGCGCCCGGCGAGGCTGTCCGCACCCAAGGCAACGCTCACATCACGGAAGCTCAGATGGGCCAGTTTGTCTACAACACCACGCCACCCACCTCCGGGCCGCACCTGGGCAGCATCGCTCGCTGGGGCATCCATACGGAACCGGTACCCAACGAACTCCAGCTTCACAACCTGGAGGACGGCGGCGTCATGGTGCAATACAACTGCCCCGACGGCTGCGACGATCTGGTGGCTCAGCTCAGCGAGATCGTTGCGCGCTACAGCGAACAAGTGATCCTGGCGCCTTATCCCGACATGGACTCCACCATTGCCCTGACGGCCTGGGGCCGCATCGACACCTTCGACGCCTTCGACCAGGAACGCATCGAGCGTTTCATCAAAGCTTACCGGGGCATCGATCACCATCGGGGGTGATCCTCGGCAGAAGAGGGGGAAGCATCATCCAGAGCACCTGTCTTCACCTTAGCCAACCAACAGGTAAGCCTGACGTCACAGCCAGGCGTTTCTGTAGCTACTCATCACAAATTACCGAGAAATGCGAGGCTCGGCCAGCGTCGGGCCTCGCCAACTCACGCGCCAGCTGTTCAACCGTGTAGACAACGCCAAGTAAGACCACAACCTCGGATCGCGTCCAGGTGGGTGAACGAGACAAGCTATCAAGACAAGGAGACTTTTGTGAACGATCAACCCACCCTGGACCAATTAAGCATCAATACCCTGCGCTTTCTGGCGGCCGATGCCGTACAGAAGGCCAAATCGGGCCACCCCGGCACACCCATGGGCGCGGCGCCGCTGGCCTACACCTTGTGGCAGCGCTTCCTCAAGCACAACCCGCGCAACCCGGCCTGGCCCGACCGCGACCGCTTCGTGCTGTCCCCCGGCCACGCCTCCATGCTGCTCTACGGCCTGCTGCACCTGACCGGCTACGACCTACCCCTGGAGGAGCTGCGCAGCTTCCGCCAGTGGGGCAGCAAGACGCCGGGCCATCCCGAATACGGCGAGACTCCCGGTGTGGAGATGACCACCGGCCCGCTGGGCCAAGGCTTCGCCCACGCCGTGGGCATGGCCGTGGCCGAGCGCTGGCTGGCCGAGCACTACAACCGCCCCGGCCACGCCATCATCGATCACCACACCTACGCCCTGGTCTCTGACGGCGACCTGCAGGAGGGCGTTGCCAGCGAAGCGGCCAGCCTGGCCGGCACGCTCAAGCTGGGCAAGCTGATCTTTCTCTACGACGACAACGATATTCAGATCGAAGGCAGCACCGACCTGGCCTTCGCCGAAAACGTAGCCCGGCGCTTCGATGCTTACGGCTGGCAGGTGCTGGGACCCATCGACGGCAACGACCTGGGCGCGGTCGAGGCGGCCATCCGGCAGGCCCAGGCTGACGCCGCCCGCCCGTCGTTGATCGTCTGCAAGACGGTGATCGGTTTCGGCAGCCCTGAGCAGGGCACGGCCAAGGTGCATGGCGAGCCGCTGGGCGATGCCAGCCTGCGCGCAGCCAAGGGCGTCCTGGACTGGCCTCTGGAGCCGGCCTTCTACGTGCCTGATGTGGTCAAGGCGCACATGGGCCAGGCCGTGGCCCGCGGCCGGATCGCCGAGGAAGACTGGCAAGAGCAGTTTGCCGCTTACGCTGCCGCCTATCCTGATGAAGCGGCCGAGTTGGTCGGTCAACTGCGCGGCGACCTGCCGGCCGATTGGGATGCCGGTTTGGTCGATCTCTTCCCTGCCGGCACGCCACTCATGGCCTCGCGCGAGTCCTCTGGCAAGGTGCTCAACGCCCTGGTGCAGCGCGTGCATGCCCTCACCGGCGGCTCGGCTGACCTGGCGCCCAGCACCAAGACCCACCTGGCCGGCTATGGCGACTTTGGCTGGGACGAGTACTGCGGCCACAACATGCACTTTGGCGTGCGCGAACATGCCATGGGCGCCATCGTCAACGGCATGGCCCTGCACGGCGGCCTGATCCCCTATTCGGCCACCTTCCTGCAGTTCGCCGACTACATGCGGCCGCCTATGCGCCTGGCCGCGCTGATGGGCATTCGCGCCCTTTACGTCTTCACCCACGACAGCATTGGCCTGGGCGAGGACGGCCCGACCCACCAGCCGGTGGAGCATTTGCTCTCGCTGCGGGCCATCCCCAACCTCACCGTCATCCGCCCCGCGGATGCCCGCGAAACGGCCGAGGCGTGGCGGGCCGCGCTGCTCAACCGCGGCGGGCCGACAGCGCTCATCTTCTCCCGCCAGGCCCTGCCCCTGCTCAGCGATGACGACGGCCAGCAGGCCAAAGGCTTGCAGCGCGGCGCCTACATCCTCTGGCAATCGGGGGCAAGCCAGCCGCAGGTGATCCTGATCGGCAGCGGCTCCGAGACGCAGTTCGCCCTGGCCGCAGGTAAGCAACTGGCCACCGGGGGCGTCTCGGTGCGTGTAGTGTCCATGCCTAGCTGGGAGCTGTTCGACCGTCAGCCGGCCGAGTATCGCGAAAGCGTGCTGCCGACAGAGGTGCGGGCCAGAGTGGCCGTGGAAGCGGCCCTCAAGCTGGGCTGGGAGCGCTACGTCGGGCTGGACGGCGCAGTGGTGGGCATGGATGGCTTCGGCGCCAGCGCCCCGGCTAACGTGCTCTACGAGAAGTTCGGCATCACGGCGGAGGCAGTTGCAGCCGCAGCCCGAAAGTTAATCGCGCAAGAATAGGCGCAGGACAGTTGCCCGGCACTACGGAAAGTGCCGGGCAACTCCATACGAGTATTTGAGAGGACAACACTCATGACAGACAAACGTTTGGCTCAACTTCACGACCTCGGCCAGTCCATCTGGTTCGACTTCATTCGCCGGGCCTTCATCCAGAACGGCGAGTTGCAGGACCTGGTCGATCAGGGCGTACGGGGCGTCACCTCGAACCCCTCGATCTTCGAGAAGGCCATCGCCGGCAGCGCGGACTACGACGCCGCCCTTCGCCCGTTGGTGGAGGCAGGCAAGGACGTGGACGAAATCTACGAGGCCCTGGCCCTGGCCGACATCCAGGCGGCCGCCGACATTCTTCGACCGTTGTTCGACCAGAGCGCTGGGCGCGACGGCTTCGTCAGCCTGGAGGTCAGCCCCACCCTGGCCCACGACACCGCCAACACGATCAGCGAGGCCCGGCGGCTGCACGCTGCGCTGGGCCGGCCCAACGTGATGATCAAGGTGCCGGCCACGGCCGCGGGCCTGCCGGCCGTCACCGCCCTGATCGGCGATGGCATCAGCGTCAACGTCACCCTAATCTTCTCAGCCGCGCAGTACGAAACCGTGGCCGAAGCCTATTTGGCCGGGCTGGAGCGGTTGGCTGATAGAGGCGGCGATCTGAGCCGAGTGGCCTCGGTGGCATCTTTCTTCGTCAGCCGCGTGGACACAGCCGTGGATGCCGAACTGGACAGACTTGGCGAGCGAACGTTGCAGGGCAAGATCGCCATTGCGAACTCCAAAGCCGCTTACGCCCGCTTCCAGGCGCTGTTCGGCGGCCAGCGCTGGGCGCGCTTGGTTGCGCAGGGTGCGCGTGTGCAGCGCCCGCTGTGGGCCAGCACGGGAACGAAGAACCCGGCCTATCCCGACACTCTCTACGTGGATGCCCTGATCGGCCCCGACACGGTCAACACCGTGCCGCCGGCCACGCTCGACGCCTTCCTGGATCACGGTCGTGTGGCGGCGACCCTGGAGCA
This sequence comes from Caldilineales bacterium, assembly GCA_021463315.1. GTDB lineage: Bacteria > Chloroflexota > Anaerolineae > JAAEKA01 > JAAEKA01 > JAAEKA01. Next base: position 5,946 of record JAJTXO010000243.1, read on the forward strand.
GGACCTGGATGAGGCGCTGGCCGACCTGGACCGCCTGGCCGAGCTGGGCATCGACCTGGATGCCATCGCCGGCCAGTTGCTGGACGACGGCGTGGCGGCCTTCGCTAAGTCCTTTGAGACCTTGCTGGCCAGCGTTGCGGCCAAGCGGGCGAAGCTGCTGGCCGCCAGGCCAGCGCTCTCTGCCAGCCAGGGCGTCTTTCAGCCTCGGGCCGACGCCGTGCCGGTCTGATCGGTGAGCAGTATGTTTGGCGACTGGCCCCGGGGTACGTGAACACTTGACTATCAGGGGCGGGGCGGCGGCCAATGGAGTCCGTCGCTCCCGCCCGTCCAA
>JAJTXO010000244.1 GCA_021463315.1 Caldilineales bacterium
CCGGCGGCCTGAGGATGGCGGCTGGCCAGGCTGGCCCGAATGCCCACGCCCGCATCGACCACCGCCAGCGAGATATAGCGCTGGCCTTGCCGATCCCGCAGAATCTGGGCCACGGCCAGCCCTTCCGTCTGGCTGTGATCCACCACGTTGTAGCACAGCTCCGACACCACCTTGCTGGCGTCCAGCACGTCGCCGGTGTCGAAGCCCAAGCGCTGCTGGCTCTGGCTGACCAGAAAGGCCACCACGGTCTGCACGTCGCCGCGGGAGCGGATCGGGCTGAGCGGCAATGCGCCGCGGCGCTCCTCGCTCAGCTCCTGTCCTGGCAGATTGCGCAGCTCAGCCCAGGGTCTGAGCGCCGCCGCCAGGCCGAGCTGCCCGGTTGTGGTGCGCGCGCCTGCGTGCGAGGGCAAGACAATCACCACGCGATGCTGCCCTGCCAGCCGCTGGGCAGCCAGGCAAAGACAGGCCGCGCCATAGGGCTCGATGAAGGTCGCAGCCTGCAGATCGATGGTGATCTCGGCGTCGTTGGCTGCCTGCTCGCTGGCCAGACGGGCCAGCAGACGGTCGCAGGCGGCCGCGTTCAGCCCATCGTTGCGCGCTAACACCAAGCGCATGATCAGGCGGGTGTCAGCATGCGGCTGATGTGTACTTGCAGCGCCTCCAGGTCGCTCATCTGGAGGTAGACCATGGCAAAACGAATGTAGGCCATCGGGTCCAGGCGCTTCAGGTGTTCCAGCACGGTGGCGCCGACTACGCTGCTCTTGATCTCCACCCGGCCCATGGCCGACAGCGCATCCTCGATGGAGTCGACCATATCTTCGATGTCTGCCTGGGCGATGGGACGCTTGGCGCAGGCGGTCAGCACGCCATGCATCAGCTTCTGGCGATCATAGGGCTCGCGGCGGCCGTCGCTCTTCAAAATCAACAGCGAGGCAGCCACATGTTCGTAGGTGGTGAATCGCTTGCTGCAGGCCTCGCACATGCGGCGACGCCGGATGCCGTCGCCGGTGGTGCGGGTGTCGATGACGCGCGAGCGATCTTCTCCGCAATGGGGGCACTTCATTTGGGTTCCACGAGGTGAACTGTGTCCAACGCGCGTCGGCCACCCTCCCTTGCAGACGCAAAACGAGCGGCCTGGTGAGGAGCTGACAGCGCTTGATGCAATGAAAAAAACGGGTACGATGGCCTATCTTGTGGTGTGGTACAGACAAGCCACTATATGTTGTAGTCTGGCAGCACGGGCAATTGTACCACACGTCCCCCTGCTTGACAAGACAAGCGACGCCTTGAAACCAAGGCGTCGCTGAATTTAAGGTAACGTGGGATGGCAAGCGGCGCAGCGCTGCATCCGGCCGTCTGAGCAGGCAGGCCAGGTGCAGTGCTGCGTCCGCTGTGAGAAGGGACGAAGCTAGGGCGACAATCAGGCTTGCTGGCGTTTGCGCAGAAAAGCCGGGATCTCCAGATCGTCGGGGTTGTAGGTGCGCACCGGGAAGGGCACGGTCTTGTCGCTGCGCTCGTGCGAGACGGCCGCGGGGAAGGGCCGCGCGTTGGACACCGGCTTGCGCGCCTCGGCGGCGATCTCGAAGCCGGTGGCGATCACGGTCACCCGCAGCTCGCCGCTCATGTTGGGGTCGATCACCGCGCCGAAGATGATGTTGCACTCCGGGTGGGCCGTGGCGCGGATGATCTCAGCCGCCTCGTTCACCTCGTGCAGCGTCATGTCCATGCCGCCGGTGACGTTGAACAGGATGCTCTGCGCGCCGTCGATGCTGACATCCAGCAGCTTGCTGGCGATGGCCTGCTCCGCGGCCTGCTGGGCCCGGTTGTCGCCCGTGGCTGAGCCGATGGCCATCAACGCCGAGCCGCCGTTTTCCATCACCGCGCGCACGTCGGCGAAGTCCAGGTTGATCAGGCCAGGGATGGTGATCAGCTCGCTGATGCCCTGGATGCCCTGGCGCAACACGTCGTCGGCGATGGAGAAGGCGTCGCGGATGGTCGATTTCTTGTCCACGATCTGCAGCAGGCGGTCGTTGGGGATCACGATCAGCGTGTCCACCTGCTCCTTGAGCCGTCGCATCCCCTCGTCCGCGGCGCGGCGGCGCTTGGCGCCTTCGAAGGTGAAGGGCCGGGTTACCACGCCGATGGTCAGCGCGCCGGCGTCCCTCGCCAGCTTGGCCACCACCGGCGCCGCGCCCGTGCCCGTGCCGCCGCCGATGCCCGCGGTCACGAACACCATGTCCGCGCCGTCTACGATGGAGCTCAGCTCCTCCTGGGACTCCAGCGCGGCCTTCTCGCCGATCTCCGGGTCGCCGCCCGCGCCCAGCCCGCGCGTCAGCTTGTCGCCGATGCGCATGCGCTGGGGAGAGTTGGCGTCCAGCAGGGCCTGGGCATCGGTGTTGACCACGATAAACTCCACACCCTGGATGCCGGCCTCGATCATGCGGTTGACGGCGTTGCTGCCGCCGCCGCCCACGCCGACCACGCGGATCTTGGCGAAGTTGTCCACATAGCTCGGCTGTACGTCTCGTGTCGATTTGCGTGTCATGTCGTCGCTCCTCACTGTGAATGAAGCCATCCCGCTCTGGAATGGACCGTGCCGCTTGCTAACGGCGTCGTCGAAGGCTCATGGTTGCCCAGGCCCGGAGCTGCGGCGTTTTCGCAGCTCTGGCTGGCCTGGCGCAGGTCGATAGACCGGCTGCTGGTCGAAGATCCCATTCAACCGGGCAGCAGGTTTTTCAGCCAGCGCATCACCTTCTCCATGAAGGGGCTGCGCGGGCGCCGATCACTGAAATCACCCGAAAGCCACTGGTTGTGCAGCGCCCACAACAGCAGGCCCACGCCAGCGGCGTTGTCCGGGGTGCGCAGTTCAGGCGGCATGTGGGCCAGGCCGGCCGGAATGCCCACCCGCACCGGCAGTTGGGTCATCTGCTTGGCCAGCTCGCGCAGGCCAGGCAGTTGCGCGCTGCCGCCGGTCAGCACCAGCCCGGCCGGCGTCAGGCCATCGTAGCCCGAGCGCTTGAGCTCGCGCAGCACCAGGCCGATCATCTCTTCAGCGCGCGCCTCCAGAATCTCGGCCACCAGTTGGCGCGGCACCGTGTGCGGGCCGTTTTCGCCGAACACGTCCACCGTCACATCCTGGTCCGGCGGCACCCGGCTGGCCAGCGCGCTGCCGAAGCGCAGCTTGAGCTGCTCAGCCGCCTCGAAGGGGGCGCCCAGGCCCACCGCCAGGTCGTGGGTCAGATGCTGGCCGCCCACATCCACCACCACCGTGTGCCACAGACTGCCCTTCATGAACATGGCCAGATCGGTGGTGCCGCCGCCGATGTCCACCGCGACCACGCCCATGTCCCGCTCGGCCTCGGTCAACACTGCCTCGCCCGCGGCCAGCGGCTCCAGCACCAGCTCTTCCACCTCGATGCCGTGGGTCTGGACGCAGCGCAGCAGGTTCCGCACCGCGCCCGTCGCTCCGGAGATCACCTGGGCGTCCACTGCCAGCCGGAAGCCGTGCATGCCGATCGGCTCCAGCAGGTCCTCTTGTTCATCCACGGCATAGCTGCGCGGCACCACATGGATGATCTCGCGGTTGTGGGGCAGGGCGATGGCGCGCGCCGCCTCTTTGACGCGCGCCACATCCTCGGCCGCCACCACGCGGTTGCGCCCGATGGGCACGGCCCCTTTGCTGGGCTGAGCCTGGATGTGGCTGCCGGCGATGCCCACATAGGCGCGGCCGATGGACCGGTCCGCGGCCTGCTCAGCCTCTTCCACGGCCTGGCCGATGGCCGCGGTGGCGGCTGCCACGTTGGTCACCACGCCCTTGGTCATGCCGTCCGACGGCGCGCGACCATAGCCCACGATCTCCAGCTTGTCCTCGCCAGCGATCTCTGCGATGATCGCGCAGACCTTGGTTGTTCCTACGTCGATGGCACAGATGGTGTCTGCCACAGTCTCGATCCTTCACGCGGGCGCCCAGGCGCCGACTGCTGGGCCGCGGCCGCTTCGGCTAGGGCGTCAGCCGCAGAAAATAGCCCTCTTGATCGCGCCAGTCGATCTCGGCCGGCGTTTGGCCCTGGCTGGCCAGGCTTTGGTGCAGCATCAGCAGCGATGCAGTGCGCTGGGCCATGCCCTCTGGATAGCCCAGCGAGACATAGGTGCCGCCAGGAAAGCGGAACTGCAGGCCCTTGATGCGGTCGTAGCCGAAATCGATCACCTCGGGCGTCTGTTGGTGGAGCTGCTGCAGGCTGGCGACCAATTGCGGATCCAACCGCTGATCGGCCAGCGCAGTGCTGCCATCCAGATCCCACAGCGCCGGCAGCGTCAGCGCCAGGCCGGCCGCCGCCTGCGCCTCGGCTGAGAGCACAGGCATGGTGACACCCTCGCGATCCACCCAGAACTCCTGGCCGTTGACCTTCCAGGCCACCAGCGGCTGGCGTTCCTCGATCTCGATCTGCACCAGGTTGGGCAGCGCCGTGCGCACGGTGGCCTGGCGCACATAGGGCAGCGCTTCGATCCGCTGGGCCACCGCGCGCTCGTCGACCCAAAAGATGCTGTAGCCGTCGATGCCGGCCTGACGATAGACCTGCTCGGCGCTGGTGATGTGCAGGCCGCGCATGGCTGCGGTCTGAACGTAGAACAGATCGCTGCTGAACAGCACCCCAACGGCGGCGATCAGGCCCACAGCCAGCAGAGCCGCCGCGACGCGCAGCGCCGACAGGCGGGGCCAGCGCCGGGCTGGCTGGCTGCTGCCCGCACGCAGCCCCGGCAGCAGCGCCTGTTCCTGGCGATGCTGTCGCCGCGCGGGCCGGCTGCGCCGCTTGGCTGGCTTGCCCAGGAACTCCTGTTGGCTGCTTTTGCGTCGTTTGACCGGGCGGTCTCTGCGCAGCGCCATGATCATCCATCCTGCCGCGGGCTGAACGAGGTCTCGTTGCGGCTCTTGTCCCGGTGGCGCTCCAGCGCCAGCTCGATCAGCCGGTCCACCAATGGCCCAAAGGGCAGGCCGCTGGCCGCCCACAGCTTGGGGTACATGCTGATCGAGGTGAAACCCGGGATGGTGTTGACCTCGTTCAGGTAGAGCTGGCCGTTGTGGCGATCCAGCAGAAAGTCCACGCGCGCCATGCCCGCGCCGTCGAGGGCCAGAAACGCGGCCACAGCCAGCCGCTGCACCTCGGCCGTTTGCTCCGGCGTCAGCGGCGCGGGGATCAGCAGCGTCGAGTCGTCGGTGATATACTTGGCCGCGTAGTCGTAGAACTCGCGGCTGGGTATCACCTCGCCCGGCAGGGAGGCAGCCGGCGCATCGTTGCCCAGCACGCTGACCTCGATCTCGCGCGCGTCGATGCCCTGCTCGACGACCAGCTTGCGGTCGTAGCGGCTGGCCTCGTCCAGCGCCCGGCGCAGGCCGGCCCGGTCGGCCGCCTTGCTGATGCCCACGCTGGAGCCCAGGTTGGCCGGCTTGACGAACAGCGGATAGGGCAGTTGCGCCTCGATGGCCTCCAGCGTCGCGTCGGGCGCCCCCTGCCAGCGCTGCCGTTTGAGCGTCAGGTAGGGCGCCTGGGGCAGACCGTGGGCGGCAAAGAGCGCCTTGCTGGTCGCTTTGTCCATGCCCACGGCCGAGGCCGCCACGCCGCAGCCCACGTAGGCAATGTCCGCCAGCTCCAGCAGGCCCTGCACCGTGCCATCCTCGCCCAGCGGGCCATGCAGCACCGGGAAGATGACATCCAGGCGGCGCAGCGCCTCGCTCTGCGGGATCAGGCCGCCGGGCGCTGGCTGGGGCAGGACGGTCGGGGCAAGGCCGGAAGCGGCCGGCATCGGGCTGTCCGGCGTTGGCTGGGGCTGGCTAGGATCGGCCAACAGCGCGGCCGCGTGCTGGCCCAGCAGCCAGCGGCCCTGCTTGTCGATGGCCAGGAGGACCGTTTCGTAGCGCTCCGGATCCATGGCCGCGACCACCGCGCGCGCCGAACGCAGGCTCACCTCATGTTCGCCTGAACGTCCGCCAAACAACACGCCCACGCGCAGCTTGCTCACGCCATCACCTCATCGCCTGCCTCGCTCGCCTCGCTCTGGCCGGTCTCCGACCGAGCCTCGCTCGCCTCGCTCTGGCCGGTCTCTGACCGAGCCTCGCTCGCCACGCTCTGGCCGGCCTCCGACCGAGCCTCGCTCGCCACGCTCTGGCCGGTCTCCGACCGAGCCTCGCTCGCCTCGCTCTGGCCGGCCTCCGACCGAGCCTCGCTCGCCTCGCTCTGGCCGGTCTCCGACCGAGCCTCGCTCGCCACGCT
>JAJTXO010000245.1 GCA_021463315.1 Caldilineales bacterium
GTTCAGGGATCGCCCGCCAGCCGGACGATCCCTGAACGCCTGACTTGAAAATAGCCGCTCGGGCCGGTCTCCGACTGAGCCCGCTCGTTTTCATCGATGGTTGTGCGCCCGGCGCATGGATGTCTAATCCATGGTGATGCGGCAGGTGATAGCCGTGATGCCGTTGGGAGAGACGGCTGCCGCGTAGTCGGTCGTGACATAGGTCACTTGCCCCATGACCACCCGACACAGGCGCCCGGTGGATCCGTAGTCCAGGATCAGCCGCTGCCTGGGCCATTCGGCGTCCTTGGGCAGATATCCGCGGCAGAAAGCCACCAGCCGCAGGGGCGTCTCCCAGTAAAAGTCCTGCTTCATCGTCACCACCATGTGCGGCAGCGTCGAACCGTCGGGCAGCCAGCACGAGCCATTCTGGACGATCCGATAGTCCACCGGCTCGGGTGGGTTGGCCGTCGCCGGCAGGAACGTCGCCGTCATCAGAACGGCAACCAAGAGACCCAGCATCGCTTTGCGCCGCAGCGCAGTCAGCCCAACCACCGCTCTTTTTGCTCCGTCAAACTGCTGTGACATTTCTATCCTCCTGTGAGTATCATCTCAAAAAACCGGGGTCGAGACTTCGGAAGTCTTTCCCAATCTATTGAGATGATGTCTGTTGTGGGCGTTAACCCAGCCTTGTGAACCTGCTGATGACCATTGAACACGATTTTCGGCAAGAATGGGGTCAGAATTCGATAGCGCAAGCGATAGAAACAGCGATATATTCTCGTTCAACTCGTTAGTATCGCTATCGGTTGGGGCATTTGCGAAGGGGTTGCTTATGAGCGGCACTGAGGGCGCTTTCGCCCATTGGTTGAAACAACAGCGAAGACAACTGAATCTGACACAGAAGGAGCTCGCTCAGCGGGCTTGTTGCGCCGAAGTGACTCTGCGCAAGGTCGAAGCTGGCGATCTTCGCCCATCTGCTGCACTGGCCGAAGCCTTGGCCAGGGCCCTTGGCGCGGCTGACGGCGAGCTGCCAGTTATCGTTGCGCTGGCGCGCGGCGCCGGTCCTCCTCATGGCTTGGCGGCGCACTGGAGGGCATCCAGAGGCTCCAACAACCTGGCGCTGGAACTGACCCCCTTGTTTGGTCGGGAAGAAAACGTGCGGGCTATCTGCCAGCGGCTGGCGGCAGTCGACACGCGGTTGATCACGCTGCTGGGGCCGCCGGGCGTCGGCAAGACGCGGCTTGCCCAGGCCATTGCCGCGCACGCGCTGCCCGATTATCAGGACGGCGTCTACTTTGTGCGACTGGAGGCAATCAGCGATCCCGCGCGTGTGGCGCCGGCAATCGCACAGGCGCTGGGGTTCCAGTTCAACGGCCCGCAGACGCCAGACCTGCAGTTGCGCGCCTTTCTCGAGCACAAGCATCTGCTGCTGGTGCTGGATGATTTCGATCACGTGATCGAGGCTGTTCCATTGATCGATGGCCTGCTGCGGCATTGCCGCTGGCTGCAGGTCCTGGTGACCAGCCGGCATCCGCTGCGGATGCGCGGAGAGCGCCAGATCCCGGTGTTGCCGCTGGCGCTGCCAGCCGAAGGCCCTGCTCCCGCCCCGCTCACCGCCGCCGAAGCCTTGCGCAGCCCCGCCATCGCCTTGTTTGTCGAACGCGCGCAGTCTGTGCTGCCCGATTTTGCCATCACCGATGCCAACGCCGCCGCGGTAGCCGAGATCTGTCGCCGGCTGGACGGGCTACCCCTGGCCATCGAACTGGTCGCGGCGCGCGTGAAGCATCTGGCGCCGATGGAGCTGCTGGACAACCTGCACGGGCCCTGGCTGCTTTCGGTGGGCAGCCTGCAGGATGTGGCGACGCGCCAGCGAACCCTGCGCGGCGCCATCCACTGGAGCTACGACCTGCTCTCGGCCGACGAGCAGACGCTGTTCGCCTATCTGTCCACCTTCGTGGGCAGCTTTACGCTGGAAGCCGTCGAATTCCTGTGCGAAGACACCTCTGCGCCCCCGCTCTCCACCACCTTCGCGCGTGCCCAAGTTCTGGACGGCATCGGTTCACTGCTAGACAAGAACCTGTTGCAACGCCAGACTGCTCCCCATGGCAGGTCGTCTTACCGCATGCTGATGACGCTGCGCGAGTTTGCCTGGGAACGGCTGCAGGCCAGCCGGCAGGATGAGGCCGTTGCGCAGCGGCACCTGGCCTGGTACGCCAAAGCGGCGGAAGCGGCTGAGCAAGCGTTGAGCAAGGAGCAGGAGATCGAGTGGTTCGGGCGATTCGACAGCGACATCGACAACCTGTACGCGGCGCTGAACACTGCCTGCCGCGCAGATGCCCAGAAAGCGCTCTCCCTTGCGGTGCTGCTGTCGCAATACCTGGCGGCGAACGCCCACTATCTTGAGGCGCAGCAGATGCTTCAGCGGGTGCTCGCGCTTCCAGGCGCCGCCGACGCCAGCACGCGCCGGGCGATCCTTCTCTGCGACCTGGGTTTCACTGCGCTACATCTTCAAGGGCTGGAGGTTGCGGGCCATCTGTTTCAGGAAAGCCTGGCCATGAGCAGCACGCTCGGCTTCGATCACGGCATGGCCAAGGCTCAGATGTTTCTGGGCCAGATCGCTTGGCTCCAGGGGGACTATGAAGGCGCCCGGGGTCGCTTGGAGCCGGCGCTATCGACGGCTGAGCGCCTGGAGGATGTCCTGCTGGCGGCGCAGTTGCATGGTTTCCTGGGCAACACGACGCTGAACCAACGCGATGCGGGTGCAGCACGGGGCCACTTCAAGGCGGGCATGGAATGCAGCCGGCGGGTGGGCTGCCGGCTGTGGGCGGGCTTCTCGCTGCTGGGCTGGGGACAGGCGGCGTTCGCCGAGGGCGACCCGGACCAGGCGCGGTCCTTCTGTCAACAGGCGCTGGAGAGCGGCCGCCAGTCGTGCAACGTGCTGATTCGGGCGCGTTCGCTGGGCTGGCTGGGCAGAATCGCCCTCTTTCAGCGTGACCTGGAGGGCGCCCAGGAGTATCTCGATGAGTGTCTGGAGATTCTGAAGCCGATTCGTTGCGCAACGTCCGACTTGCTGGCGGCCGAGGCGTGGTTTCAGCTCGCGACCCTGGCGCAGATCCAGGGCATGGACGAGGAGGCGCTGCACCGGTATCGCAAGAGCGTTGCGCTCTTCACGCCGGGCTGTGGGCAGGAGATCGACCACAGGCCGCTGCTGCTCCAGCGTCTGGCCGCCATCCACTGGGCGCGCAACGATGCCGAGCTGGCGGCGCAGCTGCTCTCCTGCGCCCAGGCGCTGTCGGAGCTCATCGGAGCGCCGCTGTATCCCGACCCATACGCCGGCGACGACACAGGCTCCAGGGTGCGGCTGCAGCTCGAGCCCGACCGGTGGGCCGCAGCCTGGACCAGCGGCCAGGCCCTGTCGTTCCAGGAAGCCGTCGCGCGCGGCCTCGGCCCGCAGGAGTGACCGGGGGAGCGCGTGCAGCCCCCAGGCCGCGGTGGCGTGGGGGCTGCACGTGATTCATGTGTTAGGACAGCCGGCGGTTGCATAACGGGCAGAGCGGTTATCGGTCGTCCGCCAGGAGCGCCTCGATCTCGTCCCACGACAGGATCTGTTCGTACATCGGCCATAGCCGCGCCCAGTGCCAGTAGCGTTGGAGGTCGCGCACGATCATGCCCAGAACGAGCCCGGCCAACAGGAAGTTCAGCGCCGTCGGGAGGATCAGGACGGCAGTCGCTGAGAGGAGCGCGCTGTTACGTGTGTGCTCAGGCCGCGAATTCCGCGGTCTCTTCTGCAGCCTGCCATCTTGTGCCGACCTGACGAAACGTGACCTGTATGCCACTTAGACCCAACGTGGGCTTATGGGGATCTCCTTGAGCGATGCGAATCTGCAGGGTCAGCATCACACTATCTTGGACGCTTTGCGGTGGCTGGAACCGTAGATAGGTGAAATCACCGTGATCGCTGGAACGCTGCACAATAGCCTCTTCAGACATTATGTATATCGGCTTAGCCGACCCTTCCACCTGGACTGGTCCGCCTAAGTTTTCGCTCGACACAACAACATCCGGCTGCCCAAGCACCGATGGCAAATCGGGTAGAGTGAGAGGGTGGCCATGACCGGATAGGGGCGAGCTTGTTAGAAGCGCTTCAAGAATCGCTCCCTGAAATTGTCCGAGTGTCTCATCCGATAGTTTCAAACCAGTCTGGTTGTTAGGCATGTCAGAGCTTTCTCGACGGCGCCGAGACTACCATTATGCGTACCACTTGTGCCACATGCCGTTGTCAGTCCCGCGCACGAAGGTATCAATCCGGTTCGATCCCCAAGAGACCGCCGCTGGAGCAGAGGAAAGGATGCCGCCCAGGTTCTCCCAACCGCGCCAGACCGACCCATCCCACCACTTGTGCCACATGGCGTTGTCAGTCCCGCGCACGAAACAATCCAGACGGTTCGCAGCCCAAGAGGACACGCCGATTCCTGATGTAAGCACGCCGCCCAGCTTCTCCCAGCCGCTCCAGGTCGAGCCGTTCCACCACTTGTGCCACATAGCGTTGTCGGTCCCGCGTACAAAGGTGTCTATACGGTTCGGTCCCCAGGACACGGCCGCAGGAGCCGACATGAGGACACCGCCCAGATTCTCCCAATCGCTCCAGATCGAGCCGTTCCACCACTTGTGCCACATGGCATTGTCGGTCCCGCGCACAAAGCAATCCAGGCGGTTGGCGGCCCAAGAGGACACGCCGATTCCTGATGTAAGCACGCCGCCCAGGTTTTCCCAGCCGCTCCAGGTCGAGCCGTTCCACCACTTGTGCCACATGGCGTTGTCAGTCCCGCGCACGAAGGTATCGATCCGGTTCTCACCCCAAGAGACGGCCGTCGGAGCCGAGGCAAGGATGCCGCCCAGGTTCTCCCATCCGCTCCAATTCGAGCCGTTCCACCACTTGTGATACATGGCGTTGTCAGTCCCGCGCACGAAACAATCCAGACGGTTCGCAGCCCAAGAAGACACACCGATTCCCGATGAGAGGATGCCACCCAGGTTCTCCCAACCCGACCACCTCGACCTCATTCCATAGAGCGCCTGGATTCCAGCGATATCATCGCTCTCCAATTGTCGGTGGGGCCCGCCATAATACGCATACATCAACGCGCCTTTGACCGTGCTATGGGCGATACCAAGCGCATGGCCGAACTCGTGCCCAGCTACAGTAATCAGGTCGATACCCGAAGCCGGCAGATTGATAGACCAGGTCTCAGCCTCATCAAAGTGCGTGTCTCCCGCTAATGCGCCTCCACCTGGCGGTGGGTAATACGCGTGCGCCAATATCCCGCTGGGGCCATCAAAGGGGTTGCCATCCCCATGATCGCCGCCAGCGAACCGAATTACGATATCCGGAGAGTTTCCCAACGGCACCTCAGAAAATGACAAGGGAGTCACAGCAGCCCACAGCCCAAAAGCGCTCGCGATGGCGCTACGGATCTGGGCCGGTGTGAGATCCGAAGTGAAGTTCTGGTAGGCATAGGTGAGGCTTGTCTTGTTCCACTTACTCCCCTTTAGAACGAAATCGGCTGCAGTGACATCTGGAAAGCCGCAACGAGGCATTTGCATCAGTTCCAGAGTTGCCGCATCCAATTCGCCCGTCAAGGGCAAGCCATTGTACTCCTGAAAACGCAGAAGTGCCTGTGTAGTGTTGTCGTCGAAGACGGCTGCTACCTCTGGAGGCTGTACGAGATCCTTCGCTACAGCACCGAACGATAACAGGTGGGACGCTTGCATATAGCCGAACTTCTGCAAATACCGTTGCAGACGCGCTACATCTGGTCCTTCGACGCCTGAGGCCAGTCCAGCAGCCCTCGGAACGTACTCCTTGGCGCTCGTTAGTTGTACCCATTCGGATTGAGACCCCGCCAAGGGGCTGGCAGGCATTTCCCCTTCCACGCCGGGTTGCCCTTCAGGCATCGTGGTCGTTGCTGTCGGCGTCATCGCAGCATCACTTGTCATCGTTCCGGAAGGCATTTCACTTGCCGTCATCCCTGGCTGTCCGCTTTGGGCAGTCATTTCACCTGTGGGCATGTCGCTTACAGAACGTGTACCACTAGAGGGTGCTTGAGCTATTTGCTCGTTCATGTCCATCTCCTTTTGTGGGCTAGACGATTCGCCGAATCCATACCGAATCCGGTCGAACCGTACGAAGGATCTCTCTAACCGTACTTTGGCCGATACCACTCACTAACAACCTATTTTCCGCTACCCTGCA
>JAJTXO010000246.1 GCA_021463315.1 Caldilineales bacterium
CGTGGCCGGCGCGACCGGCGCCGCCTGCACGCTGCTCAGCGTCACCGCGGTCGGGGCCTGCACCGTCGCGCTGACCGGCCCGTGCCGCGTGGCCACGCCGCTCAGGCTGACGTCCTCCAGCCAGTACCAATAGCTCTGGCCCGGCTGCACGGCCAGGTCTTCGTAGCGGTAGCTCGCGCCTTGCGAAGCACCCGGCGCCTGCGACGGCACGGAGGCCAGCAGCGTCTGCGGCCCGGCCGCGCTGTCGCTGCGGTAGAGGTTGAAGCCGGCGTTGCCGATCTCGCTGACCGTCTCCCAGCTCACCAGCACCCCATCCCCCTGGGGCTGAGCGTCGAAGGAGCTCAGATTCACCGCCAGCGGCCCCCGGGTGAACAGCAAGATGCGGCCCCACCGGCCATCCACCGGCACAACCAACTGGCCGCCGGACACGGTGTAGCTGACCTGCGGACTGTGCTGCGTGCCGGTGTTGAGCAGATCGGTGAACACCGAGCCGTCCTGGAAATGGTCGCCGACCGGGATGGTGGCGGTGGCCGCGGTCGTCTTGTTGTTCAGCACCACGATCAGCTTGTAGCTGGCGTCGGCGCGCAGATAGCTGTACAGCCCACTGGCGTCGTTGACCAGCAGCGTCTGCACGTCGCCGCCGCGCAGCGCGCTGTAGCTGTTGCGGATGCCCAACAACGTCTTGAAGTGCTGGTACATGCCCGCGTCGTACACGTCGCCCTGGCCGTTGTTGCCGCCGTTGATGTCGGGCCAGGGGAAGGTGCGCCGGTTGTCGGGGTCGCTGCCGCCGCTCATGCCCATCTCGTCGCCGTAGTAGATCGACGGCGCGCCGGGCAGGGTGAACTGCAACAGCGTCACCAGCTTCAGCCTGCCCTTGTCGCCGCCCAGCAGGTGCAACATGCGCGGCGAGTCGTGGGTGCTGATCAGGTTCATGAAGCCCTTCCAGGCCGCCTGCGGGAAGAGGGCGCGGAACTGGTTGAACTTGGCGTCGAACTGGCTGGGCCCGTCGCCGTTGCCGAAGCCGGTGGCCCAGTCGCGGAAGCAGTAGTTCATCACCGAGTCCAGCTCGCCGCCGTTGATGTAGCTCTGGTAGAGGTACCAGTCGCAGCCGCCCGTCACCTCGCCCAGCATGAGCTGCTCGGAGTCGCCATAGACGGTTCCGCTGACGTTGCTCCCCTTGACGTAGGGGCGCATGGCCTGGAAGAAATCGTGGGTGATGTCCTGGGCCACGTCGTAGCGCCAGCCGGCGATGCCCTTTTCCTGCCAGAACTGGCTGACCGACTTGCCAGCCGGCGCGCCGGCCGCGCCGCCGCGGAAGAAGAGATCGCGCACGCCGGTCGAGGCGTCCACGAACTCGGGCAGGGTGGCATAGCCGTACCAGCCCTTCCAGCCCCAGCCGCTGGCGCAGTTGAAGACCGCGCCGGCCGAGCCGGCCGTGAACCAGGTGCGCTGCGGGCTGCCGGCCGAGGCGCAGGCCCCGCCCTGGCTCTGGGTCTTGTCGATGTAGACGCTGTCCATGCCGGCGTGGTTGAAAACGCCGTCCAGGATCACCCGCAGCCCCTTGGCGTTGGCCGCGCTGATCAACTGGTCGAAGAGCGCGTTGTTGCCGAAGATCGCGCGCACGGTGAAGTAGTCGTTGGTGTCGTAGCCGTGGTTGGACGACGACTCGAAGATCGGGTTGAGATAGAGGGTGTTGACCCCCAGATCGTTGAAGTAGCCGGCGTTGATCTTGTCGATCACCCCTTGCAGGTCGCCGCCGTGGAAGTCCAGCCCCCAACTGGGGATCAGCAGCGGATCGGTCCAGGCGCGCCGGTCCCACTGGCAGCCGCCGCCAGGGTTGGGCCGGGGATGGGGATAGCCCGCGCAGCCGTCGGGCGCTGGCTCGTAGACCAGCGTGCCATCCACCGGATCGTTGGCCGGGTTGCCGTTGCGGAAGCGGTCGGGGAAGATCTGGTAGATCACTGCGTCGTCGATCCAGCTCGGCACCGCGAAGTCCGCCGGCGGCGTGGGGGTGGGCAGGACAACGGGCAGGCCCCACGAGGGATTGGCCAGCGCGCCGGTGTACCACTTGCCCGGCCCGCTGTTGCCGCCGATCGGGTTGAACTGGCCCGTGGCGGCGGCGTCGATGACGCGGAACTGGTACCACAGGTTGACGGTGTCGCCGAGCACGGTGGCTTCCCACAGGTCATACGTGCCGTCGCTGCTGGCCACCGCAGCCGGATAGGTGAACGAGGGGGAGGCCAGCGGGTCGCCCGTGCGCCAGACCAGCACCTGCACCTGCTGCACATCGTTTTGGCAGGCGCGCAGGCGTATCTGGGCCGAGCCGTTGGGCTGGATGGCGGCCTGCGGGTCGCGGTAGCTCAGCATCGTGCTGTCGTGGAACAGGCCAGCGACAACCACCACGCCGTCGCCGGCCGCCGCGCCGGTGCAGCCCGAGGGCGGCGTGGGGGTGAGGGTGGGGGTGGACGTGGGCGTCGGCGTCGGGCCGGTGGTGGGGGTCGACGTCGGCGTATGGGTCGGGCCGGCCGTGGCCGTGGGCGTCGGCGTATGGGTCGGGCCGGCCGTGGTCAGCGGGCAGGCGGCGTAGTTGACCAGCGTGGTGGGATCGTCCCAGCCGGTGGACTGGTCGTCGCTGGGCACGGTGTCATAGGCGCCCTTGCCGCCGCCGGCCTGGGTGGCGAAGAACTCCAGATGGACGACGCTGCCCAGCGCCGGGCTGCCGATGTCGCTCAGCGGGATCTTGAACTCGACGCCGTTGGCATTGCTGTAGGCGATCTTCGTGCCGAGCTGCCCGCCGCCGCTGATGCCGCCCCAGTCGCTGCCGCCCGCGCTCCAGGCCGCGCCGCTCCAGGTGCGCAGCTCGGTCCAGCCGTTGTCGCCTCCCTGCATGCCGGCGATGTTGCCGCGCGCCACGTAGTCGGGCCGGTTGGGCTGGTTGAAGGCGATGGCGTTGCCCCAGGGATCCGCGGCGCCGCCGGCCGGCGTGCCCAGATCGAGCAGCAGGCCGATCTGGCCGCTGGAGGCGGTCTGGCTGTAGGCGGCCAGATCGGCGTAGACATAGAGATAGGTGTCGTCGTTTTGGCAGTAGAGGGCGGTCTGGTCGGTCCAGGCCGTGCCGCTCCAGCCGCCAGGGCCGGGGTTGGCCAGGTCGCCGGCAGGATCGACGCCAATCGCCGAGCCGTAGATGGCATCGCGCACGCCGTCCAGGGTGGGGGAGCCATAGGCCGGGCCAGCGCCGGCCGACGGGGCCAGCGCGATCGCGATCAGGGCCAACAGCGCCAGCGCCAGGCCCGCGGTTCTCTTGGTGGTCATGGGGGGTGATGTCGCTTTCGTGAAGATGAAACAGAAAAACAAGGTTACTACTCAGGCCAGCACGACCGAGAGACTTCGGAAGTCGCCGCATCAAGGTTGAACCTGGTCTTGCACCCGAAATTGCGTCCTTGTGAGTGCTGCGGCGACTTCCGAAGTCTTGGGCTGATTAGCCGGAGAGTGCGCGCAAGAAGCCGGGCTTTTTCTGAAAAGCCCGGCTTCTTCATGCTCGCCGCGGCGTCAGCGCGGCCGGCGTCGCAGCGCCAGCGCCGCGCCTGCGCCAGCGCCGACCGCGGCCAGCAGCCAGGGCAGCGCCGAGCCGCCGGCCCCAGCCGGCAGCGCGCTGACACCCTCCAGCCGCACCGCGGTCGGCGCCACGAAGTCCACGCTCACCGGCCCGTGCAGCGTGGTCGCGCCGGTCACGTCCAGATCCTGCAGCCAGTAGTAGTAGGTGGTCCCCGGAACCAGGTCGGCCTGATCCTCCCAGGTGTAGGTGAAACCGCTGGGGCTGCCCGGCGCCTGCGAGGGGATCAGCAGCGCGTTGAGCTGGCGGTCCCAGCCGTCGGGCGAGGTTCCGCGATAGAGATTGAAGCCGCGGTTGCCCAGCTCGCTGGCCGTTTCCCAGCTCACCAGCACGCGGTCCGCCTGCGCCTCAGCCTCAAAGGCGGCCAGGGTGACGGCCAGAGGATTGCCGTTGGGGATGCACTCGCGATCCTTGGGCGCCAGGCTGAGCTGGAAGTAGCTCTCGATGGTGTCCACGTCCAGGCCGCCGGCATCGGAGCTTGAGACGTCATAGGTGTTGCGGGTTTCGCCGGAGTAGGGCGACCTATCGGCCTCGCCTCCGCTGCGGTCGTCGTCGGTATCTTCCCACTCGTCGCCGATACGTTCGTGGCTGCCCAGGCCGTTGCTGCCCTGGCCGATGCCCGGCGCCTGGTCGTAGACATCGTAGCTGGCATCGTTGTAGCTGGTATAAGCCCCTGCGCGGATGACGCCGCTCAGCGCGGGCCGGCAAAGGCCCGCGGAGCAGGTCGGCGGATTGCTGCCGCTGCCGGCTGTCCAGGCAGTGTAGCCCAGCGCAGCCCAGGGGATTGCCACCTCGAAGGTGTTGACGCCGCGGCCATAGTAGAGATTGGCCGTCGCGTTCGCCGGTGGGTTGGCGTTGGTGTGAGTGGCCGTGTCGAAGCCGGCCACGGTGGTCATGTCGGTGCTGGCCCAGTCGCGGCCGCCGGTGTGACGCCACAGTTTAGCACCGTTGGTGTTGTTGCCCGCCGCAGGGTCGCCGTACCAGATAATCTCCACCACCCGATCCACGTCCCAGCCGTAGAAGTTGACGTAG
Source organism: Caldilineales bacterium (assembly GCA_021463315.1). Classification (GTDB taxonomy): domain Bacteria; phylum Chloroflexota; class Anaerolineae; order JAAEKA01; family JAAEKA01; genus JAAEKA01. Next base: position 4,646 of record JAJTXO010000246.1, read on the forward strand.
CGGCCACCGGGCGCGTTGGGGAACTCAGCCGTGTTGGGCGTACCGACCGTGGCGCTTTCAGCCGAGCCACTGGCCAGATCGGGCAGATCCAGCGCTATGAACATGTTGGCTTTGTCGTCGTTGCCGGAGGCAATGCTGCCCAATTGGCCGGCCACCACCAGATAGAGGAAATAAGCATCGCCGCGCGCGTACACGTTGACCAGGTCGGCCCACACGCTCGTGTCGCACTCAGTGAGCTGGTCGGAGCCCCAGCAGCGTTGATAGGAGGCGGACTCGCCCTGGAAGTCGGACTTGGCAGTATCGCCGCCCTGGTACGGCCCGGCAAAGCTGGCCTCGGTGAGCAGCGTGTAGTTGCGGGTGCCGGCGCTGCCGTCGACGATCAAGCCGGCGCTGGCGGCGGTGCATTCCGTGATGTCGTTCAGCGCCGTGGTGGTCGTGCGCGCCGGAAAGCTGAGGCACTGGCGGTCGTTGGTTCCAGCGTCGGTAGGCCGGCCGCCGGCCTTGCAGTTGGCCGCGGTGCCGATCATCTCCGCGGCCGTGAAGGTGCGGCCGGATCCGTTGAGCTCTTTGGCGTTGTTGTGACAGTTCAGCGCCACGTTGGTCCCCACTGCGTCGATGGGATTGCCGTGGCTGTCGCTGTTGTAGGTGGAGATCACCAGGGTGTTGATGGCGCTGTTGTTGCGCAGATAGGCCGGCACGTCGGTATCGTCGGGCAGGGCCAGCTCCACGTAGCGCCGGCCGCCCAAGGTGGAGGTGGTGACTGTCCAGTCATCCACGCCGGCCACCTCTTGTTTGTGGTTGTCGTACAGATCACAGACCAGCGTGCCCGCGCCGCTGGCATAGCAGGCGACGAAGTGCGTGCCGGGCGTGAGCATGTTGCGCGTCCAGCCGGCCGAGTAGGGGCTGGTGTTGCTCCAGAACGGGATGTTGTCGCTGCCGTTGGCCCCCGCCGAGCTAGGATCGTCCAGGATCACGAAGTAGTTGGGCGAATCGATGCTTCCATTCACCATAGCAACGTCCGAGTCGACCACGAAGGCGAAGAACCAGCTGCTGCCGTTGGTGGCCGGCGCGGAGAAGGCGTGGAAGTCGAGCAGGTCGCCGCGGTCCTGGGTGTCCGGGCAGGTCGCGTCGTTGTCCGCGTCGATGGCGCGGGTGGAGCCATAGGGCGCTCCGATGGGGTTGGGCAAGTCGCCCAACGTGCCGTCAGCCGCCGCGGGCAAGGCGCCCGCCACCAGCCCCAGCAGGCATAGCAGGGAGAAAAACCAACCCAAAGTTCTACGAGGCATTACTGCGAATCCTTTCTTGTGGCCGACTTGTCTGTTGGCCATGAGATAGATGCCAGAGCCCAACGATAGTCGAGCCACCAAATGTCCATTTTAACACAAGCCGGCCCGACAGGCAATCATACTCTCCTGACAACTTGATTACAATTTGCGCAGAAGAAGCCGCGCTTCTGCACTCGCGGGAGAACCGCGGATTGGCAGACGGCGCGGATCAGAGGAGGGCACCATCGATCCGCGGTTCTCTTCGCTGACTGGTCGCGCCCCATTGAGAACCGCGGATTGGCAGAAGGCGCGGATCAGAGGA
>JAJTXO010000247.1 GCA_021463315.1 Caldilineales bacterium
TCTCCCTCAGGGAGAGGGGTTGGGGGTGAGGGCGCCAGCATCGCACGCGTCTCAAGCCCCTCTCCCCCAGGGAGAGGGGTTGGGGGTGAGGGGATGAGCCGCAAAGCCAAATTATAGGCCAGGCTCCAGACGTTGACCACGGCCAGGGCGAAGACGGTGGGGATGGCCAGGTTGAAGGCCACCGACGAGGCGATGCCGGTCAGCTTGACCAGCACGGCCACCAGGTAGAGGCCGAAGTAGTAGTAGTTGATCACGCCGCCCGCGAAGTAGGGGTCCAGCGGCGGGAAGTAAGGGCTGCGCAGGATGGCGTTGAGGAAGGCGAACTCCATGAACTTCTCACCGCCGTTCCAGGGCTGCCAGATATCAGGATTGGCTATCCGAAAGAGCACGAACAGCAGAAAAGACGCGGCGAACAACGCCTCGCCGCCCAGCACCAGCCGCTTCTGCTGACGCCAAAACTGAGCCATGGCCGCGCGCTGGCGCAGCCACAGCAGCAACGACAGCAGCGCGATCAGCCCCAGCGCGGCGAAGACCACCGGCGTGCGGAACTGAACGACGCGCAGGCTGGCGCCGATCCAGACCAGGTAGCCCACCAACAGCCAGCCCAGGCTGCGCGCCAGCAGATAGCCGCGGTCGTGCAGGCTGCGAAAGAGGCCAAAGGTGATCGGCCAGGCGGCCCAGCCCAACAGCGATACCGCCAGCCACCAGACCAGCACGGCCAGCGGGGTCGAAGCGCTGGCCGCCTGGTTCCAGCGAAAGTCCTGCACCACCGGCAACTGGTCGACCGGCTCAGCCAGCAGCAGGCTCTTGCCCTGGCCTGGCCCCGGCTCCGGCTTGGGTCCCTCATCTGAGCCTTCTTCCTGGCCGCTGGGCCAGACGCGCTGGAGGAAGGTTTCTTCGCCCACGTACCAGGGCCGCGCGCCCTGCCACGATCCACCCAGCAGCGCATCCCATTCGGCGTCGCTCAGATCGCGCACCTTGCGGAAGACCAGCACCCGCGGATGATCGTAGAGGGTGAAGCTCTCATCGGCGCTGCGGTCGTCGATGGCAATACCCAAGAGCCCTGGCGAGTTGAACTCCTCCAGCGCCAGCTCGAAGCCCAACTGGCCGTCGAACAGGAGCTGGTAGTAGCGGTTGGTCATGGGATAGCGCTCGGGCAGGTTGTCCACCGCGCCGTAGATGCGGTTGGAGGAGAGCGCCAGCACATCGGCCTCGCGCAGGGTAGCCTTGAGACGCTCGAACTTCTCGGCCGTATCCTCCTCGAAGGGTCCCCAGTCGATGAAACGATAGCGCCCGCGGTAGGACTCCGGGCCTGGCAGGTCGTAGGGCAGCGAGTCGTCCCACTGCTCCCAGGCGATGGTCGAGCCTGTCGGGATGTTGGCGTAGATCCAGCGACTGGCCTTGATCCAGGGGTGCGTGTTGTTGTACACCCCGTCGACGTAGGCCAGCGACCAGAGGATTGCGCCCAGGAGAGCAACGGCGGCAATGCCCGCGGCGAGCCAGCGCCAAAGTGATGAACGATGAACGATGAATGATGAACGATGAGCGGTGGCCGGCTGGTCTTGGGCGGATCCGGACTCCTCCTGCCCCTCTGATCCGCTGCCCGGCCGAACCTCTTCCCCTTCTTTCCCTCGTTTCCTTTCTTTCGCTTCCCCGCGCGCCCAGATCGCGGCAATCAAACCGGCCGCGAAGACCATCAGGAAGGGCGTCACCGGGACCATGTAGCGCATGAACTTGGCCAGGAAGAGGCCGGTCAACACGAAATAGGGCACGACCCAGCTCAGGATGATCCACTCGCCCGGCCGGGCGCGACCAAACACCAGCTTGACCAGCACCCAGGCGAAGCTGGCGAAGGCCAGCAGGCCCAGCGGCCAGCCGATACCCCAGCGCACCAGTTGCTCGATCTGATAGAGAAAGGGGATGGTGCCGCGGTACTGGCGGGTGAAGGGAAAATCGGCCGCGCCCCGCACCATCGCGCCTTGCTCGGTCAGCACCGCATGGCTGAAGTTCGCCCAGTCCAGGATGGCGAAGGGGGAGGTGAGGGCGAAGGTGAGGACTGCAACAGCCAGGGCCAGCAGAGCCATGAGGGCGGCAGGAACGATGAATGATGAACGATGAACGATGAATGCGGAATCTGCGGAGGGATGCGTGCGACGCTGCTGCCACCAGAAGAGCAGGCCGGCGGTGACGGGCGCGGCCAGGATCGGCAGGGCGCTGAACTTGGAGGCGATGGCCAGGCCCGCGCCGATGCCGGTGAAGATGGCCCAGCCGTTTCGCCCCTCCGCCATCCGCAGCGCGCCGTAGAGCGCCATGGCGGTGAAGGTGGTGCTGATGGGATCGACGGCAAAGAAGTGGCTGAGCTGGATCTGCAGGACGGTGAAGGCGGAGAAGGCCGCGGCCAGCAGGCCGACCCAGGGTGCGCGCCGGCCATCGCGGCGCCGATAGGTGCGCTCCGCCAGCAGATAGACGAAGAACACCGTGAAGATGTCGCCGATGGCCATGATCAGCCGGCCGACGATGGCGAAGCCGGGCACGCCATTGGCTGTGCGCAGCGTCTCAACCAGCTCCGCCGGCGCGCCAAGCTGCTCAGCCAGCGGCGCGGCTGCGTGGAAGGCATTGGCCGTCAACACCAACAGATAGAGCGGGAAATGGCCGTAGGTGTACGAGCGCCGCTCCTGGCTCTGCACGTTCCACAGCGGGTTGAGGGGCGATTGCCGCTTGTCCAGCAGGCTGACCCCCTCCGGCGGCATCTGAATGCTGGGCGCGTAGAAGGCCACGGTGGAGCGCTCGTCGGGGTGGGGCAACTGGCCGTCGGCCCAGTCGATGTGCCAGACGCGCAAGACAAAGCCGGCCAGCAGGATCAGCAAGAGCAGACCGCTCACCAGCCGCCGCTCACCGGACTCTTGAGCTGGCGAGTCATGATGGCCGCGCCGGACTTGCGAGGTTGACGAAGAAATTGACATGCGCGATGGTTGCAATGACGGCTCAACGCCCCAAACAGGCCACGGCGGGCGCGTTGGGCAGCCGGTAGGTGATTTGATACGAGGGGGGTGGCGAGCCGAGCAGATAGACGTCGACACAGCGGCCCCAGCGGGCGGCCTGGCCCACCTCGTAGCCCAGGTCGATCCAGCGGCCATCGACGCCGCCGCCGGTGTCGCCGGCCACAGCCTGGCCATAGCCCGGCACATAGAGCTGGGTGTAGAGCCGCACCACGCCAGGATCCACCGCCACCACGCCGTAGCCCGCGCGCATGCCGGTGCGAGTGATCCCGTACCAGGGGGAATCGACCGGCGTGCCCGCGTCGGCCGCGGTGTACGAGGTGGCAAACATGCGAATCTTGCGCCAGTAGGTCAGCGGGCCGCTGGGCGTGTCCAGCTCGCGCGGCACGATCTTGGCGCCATACATGTTCACGCGCGTCACCGGCGCCTGGGCCAGCCAGGTATCGTCCAGGGTGCGGGTGATGGGCTGGCTATCCTCCAGGATCACGCGATAGCGCTGGCGGGTGATGCCGTTGACGCCCTCCTGCTCCAGGCGCTGGCTGTCGATCTCCAGCTCAGGATCGGCCTCCCAGACCGACTCGTAGGGCGTCACCTGCTCCTCGATCTCAAAGAGATGCTGGACGCGGGTGATGCGCACGGCCATGTCAGAGCTCAGCGGCGTGTCCAGGCCAGGCTCGACCCGGTCGAAGCCGGTCAGCAGCAGGCTGTTCTCGGCCAGCAGATCGGCTACGGTCGCGCCGCGGCTGCGGGTGCGCAGGCTGTGCTCGGCTGTAGCGATGCCCACCGGCTTGCTGCGCTCGATCACTACCCGGCTGTGGCCCGCGCCCAGCGGCGCGCCCAGGCCCGGCTGGACGCGATCGCCCTCATAGAACACCATGCCCAGCGTCGCCAGCGCCTCGCCGACGGTGCTGGCCGTGCTCCAGGTGCTCCATTCCAGATTGCCAACCTGCACGGTCAGCGGCGCGGCATGGCGCACAGCAATAGCCACCGGCTGGATCTGCGTGCCGCGCCAGGGATATACGCCGGGCAAGCCGGGAAGGTTCCGCCCGCGGCCGATCGCCACCGGCGGCAGCGCTGCGTCCAACGCGGCCGGCTGATCGTCTATGCTGACCAGATCCTGGCTGCCGGCGGCCAGATTTCGCTGGCTCAGCGCCTCTTGCAGCGAGGTGGCCTGGGTGTGGATCAGGCTCACCCGGCCATCGACATCCAGCAGCACCGGCCGGGCGCGCTGGATCTCGACGACCAAGCCGCTGCGCAGCGGCGTTTCGGGCGCGATCAACAGGCGGTCCTCAACGCGCAGCTCCAACTGCATGTCAGCCAGCAGATCGGCCACGCTGTCCAGATGCGTGTAGACGGTCGCGGCCATGCCGTCCACGGTCACTGTCACCCGCGCCGCGCTGCGCAGAAAGCCATAGGCCAGCCCAGCCAGCAGCAAAGCTGCCAACAGCAGCGCGGCCAGCGCGGTCAGCCGCCAGGCCCAGCGGTCGGTGAACGGTGAACGGTGAACGGTCATCGGTGAGCGGTGAACGGTGAACGGTGAACGGTGATCGGTGATCGGTGAGCGGTGAGCGGTGATCGGTGAACGGTAAACGGTAAACGGTGATCGGTGAGCGGTGAGCGGTGAGCGGTGAGCGGTCACCCAGTCCTCGCGCAGCATCCCCAGTCCCTAGTCCCCAGTCCCCAGTCCCCGTAAACGGTGAACGGCTGGAGGCCAGGGGCGTTCTACCTGCGCACCGGCAGCACCAGATCCTTGGGGAAGGGGGTCAGGCTGTGGAACGCGCCGGCTTCGTCGCAATAGACCACATCCTCGATGCGCACGCCATAGCCGCGCTCCGGGAAGTAGAGGCCAGGCTCCACCGTGAAGACCGAGCCGCGCTCGACCACCGCGGTGTTGCTCTCGTAGGCGTAGAAGCTGGGCGCCTCATGGACCTCCAGCCCTAAACCATGGGCCAGGCCGTGGACATAGCCCACCTGCGTGCCTGGCGTGCTGAGAATGGTTGGATAGTTCAGCGCCTCGTAGTATTTGCAGGTGATGTTCTGGTAGATCGAGGTGAGCTTGCCCACCTCCAGCGTCTCCATGATCAACTTGAAGACGGCCATGGTGTCCTGATAGGCCTGTTCCACCATCTGCGGCGCGTGGTCCAGACACCAGGTGCGGGTCATGTCATGGAAATAGCCGCCGCCCACCGGCCGCGGGAAGAAGTCGAAGATGATCGCCTTGCCCAGCTCCAACACGTCGTCGGGGTTGCCGGCATTGTGCGGCACGCCCGCGTCCGCGCCCAGAGAGAAGATATTGCCGCCCGGCTGCTCCAGCCCCTGCTTGACGCACTGCTCGTGGATGAACTGCTTGACGTGGCGCACGGTCAACGGCTGGCCGTCGGCGGCCAGCAGATAGCCCTTGCTGCCCTTGCTGCCGTTGGACACAGGGCGGCTGCTGAGCATATCGACCAGAGCGGCCACCACCCGGTCAGATCGCTGAGCCACGTCGCGCATGGCCTGGATCTCCCGCGGGTCCTTGGTGATGCGCGCGGTGGAAAAGAGGTCCTTCTCGTACTCGACCACCACCTGGACCTCAGGCTGCAAGACCTGCTCCAGCCGGCTGAGCAGGGCATGGGCCTGGCCGATCTCGCCGTGGCCGTAGAAGCCGACCCGGCCGCGCACGCCATGGTCGGCCAGGATGCGGCGCAGTTGCTCAGCCTGGGCCGTCAACAGGTCGCATTGCAGCTCGCTGGCGATGCGGCGCGTGTCCCACTGCGTGGTGAGCGCGGTCTCCATGCCGGTCAGCGCCGCGCCGTCTCGCTCCATGGGGTGATGGATCAGCAGGCCGGGCCGGCCAGGTCGCAGCAGGATGGTGACGCCCTCCAGCTTCTCGCCGCCGGTCAGATAGTACACGGTGGGGCTGTCCAGCGTGCTGCCGCGCACCACCGCGGCGTCCAGGTTCCGTTCCGCCATCAGGCGGTCGATATCGCGTTTCATGCGGTCCTCATTTTCGGTGGGAAGTCAGGGAGATGGGATGGGTAATGCGTAACTCGTAATGCGTAACTCGTAATGCGTAACTCGTAATGCGTAACCCGGAATGGAGTACTGTGGCGGTGAGGATGGGAGGGGTAATGCGTAACTCGTAATGCGTAATGCGTAACCCGGAATGGAGTACTGTGGCGGTGAGGATGGGACGGGTAATGCGTGACTCGTAATGCGTAACTCGTAATGCGTAACCCGGAAT
>JAJTXO010000248.1 GCA_021463315.1 Caldilineales bacterium
CATTGCAGGGTGCCCGCCTCCAGCCCGGCCTGTCCCGTCAGCCGGGCGATGCCAAAATCGATCAGCACCGGCTGCGGGTCTTTGCCCCCCTGCAACGGCTCGCGGAAGAGGATGTTCTGCGGTTTGATGTCCAGATGCACCTGGTTCAGGTTGTGGATATAGTCCAGCGTCGCGGCCACGCTGCGCGCGATCTCCATAGCCACGCCGATGTCCAACTGGCGGCGTTCCTGCAGCAGGTAGGCCAGCGAGTCGCCGGCCAGATACTCCATGACCGAGAACCAGGGACGGCCCGGCAGGCTGGCCTGGGCCATGTAGGGCAGGTTGCGCAGCCCTTCTCGCTGGATCGGGTAGAGGCGCACGATGCCGGGATGCTTCAACCGGCGCAGGCGCTCGACCTCGTTCTCCAGCGTGGCGCGGAAGAATTCGCCGTGCGTCTCGTCCTGGCGCGTGATCTTGATCGCCACCAGGTTGACCTGGCTGGCGTCTTGCACATCGCCGATCGAGGCCAGATAGACATCGGCCATGTTGCCTTGCCTGTGACCGAGGCGGCGAATGATGCGATAGGGATAGGGTCCAATGGCGCTGCCTTCTGCCAGCTCGCTCATAGCTATTGCTCATCCTTGGGCTGTGGCGTTTGCAGGCGGAATGGCTCGGTGCGGAAGGGGTCGTCATCCTGCGGCGCGTCGAACTGCGGCACGTAGGGTTCAGTGGCTGACTCTGCCGCTTCGGGCCGATCGCCCGGCCGGGAGATCTCGAAGCGCATGCCGATGGGGCCGATATGCACCTGGTCGCCGTTCTGCAGGACCTGACCGCGGATGTCCACCGGCTTGTAGTTGACATAGGTGCCGCTGGTGCTGCCCTCGTCGTAGATGCGGAAGAGATCCTCGCCCTCCTCGGCAATGCGACAGTGGTAGCGCGAGACGCGCGGGTCGTCCAGCACCACGTTGGACAAACTGGAGTCGCGGCCGATGCGGGTGTTGCTGCCCACGATCTCCACCGAGGGCGGCAGGTTGCCCTCTCCTTCCACCAGCACCAGCCGCGCCTTGGCCGCCTGGTGCCCCTTCATGCGCCGGTCCAGCGTGAAGGGCTGGGTGACGGCCTTGATGGTGCCGGTGACTGCCTGCTGCACCGACATGCGCACGGCCGGCTTGCGCAGCAGCACGAAGATGGCAAAGAACAGCGCCAGCAGCGCCAGCGCCAGCGCGGCCAGCGTCAGCCAGCGCATGTTCTGGGTGCGCAAGATGCCTGTGTCTGGAACCGGCGTCGGCAGCGGGACAGGTGTGGGCGCCGGCGGCCGGCTGACCTTGATGCGGACCGAAAGCGGCTTGCTTTCGCCCGCAATGCCCAGCTCGTCCACCGCACGCACCCGCAGCGCATAGTTGCCCTCGTTCAAGGCGTCGATGGGGAACTCCACGCGGTCGAAGGGTTCAGTCTCGACGATACGCGTGTCGTTGCCCAGGGTGTACTCCACCCGCTGTAAGGCGCGCGGCCGGCCGTCAGGCCAGGAGAAGGATGCCTGGATGGGCAGCACGGCCGGCGTCAGCGCCTCCAGCGTGGTGGTGTAGAACTGGCCGCTGCGCACGATCTCCTGCTCCGCACTGGGCTGGACAACCTGAACATCCACCGGCGCGGGCGGCGGCACCACCGGGAACGCCTGGCGGTCCGTCACCGTGCCCTGCGCGAGCTGGGCTGCCACGGCCACTTCCCTGGGTTGGACATTGGCTGTGCGGTAGCTGAGCCGACGCTGCTGCCGGCCCTGGCCAATCGACTGCCAGACCGGGTCCAGCACCTCCAGCGAGGTGAGCGGGATGTACTGGCCGCCGGTCATGATGGCGATGCGCTCCATGTTGGCGCGCGCCTCGCGCGTGCCCTCGCCCAGCAGAACGGTGTGGATAGCCACATCCATCTCGTTGGCCCGGGCGATGGCGTCGTTGATCTCCACGCCGCTGACGTTGTCCACGCCGTCGGAGAAGAGGATCATGGAGCGCTGGGCGCGCGGGTCGAGCTGCGGATCGTTGAACGCGTCCAGGCCGAAATAGATCAGCTCAAAGAGCGGCGTCTCGCCGAGGTTCTCAGGCGGCACGTAGATATAGAAGTTGTTGCGCAGAAAGCCGTGGTCGGTGGTCCAATCCTTGATGGCGGTGATCCGCTCATCCGCGGCCGGCGCATAGGCCGCCAGCCAGTCGGTCTGCGGCGAGAGCACCTTGGTGACGTCCACCTGGCGCACCACCAGATCGACGACCTCCTGGAAGCGCGGGGCGCCGGTGGCGCCCGGCTTGCGGATATCGGTGGACGCGTCCAGCAGCAACACGGTCTGTGTGCCCGCGTCGACCAGCTCGCTGCTGGTCACGGTCTGTGCGCGCCCGTCCTCGGTCAACGTCAACGGCACGCTGCCCAATTCCTGTCCCAGGTTCTTGCCGTATACCAGCACCGAGACATCGGGGAAGTCGGCTATGGAGATTTCTGTGATCTTGAGCTCAGGAGGGGCTGAGTTCTGAGCGGCCATGGGAGATGCAGTCGCCAGCAAAAGCAGCGCGAAAGCGCCTGCAACAACAAGACGGGCAGCAGGAAGGAAGCGATGGAGTTTGGTCATGAAATCAACCTATGGCGTTGCACGGCTGGGAGCCAGTGCGTGAAGCGCGGGAGGCCCTGAACGATAGCTGCAGCGGCTGAACGATAACACCGTGGAGATACGCGCAGACCCGACTAACACAACAACAAGGTGATGACGCGGCGAGAAGCGCCTGAAAGCCAAATTCAGGCTGCCCACCACAAAAGACGTCTATACAACGACGCCAGCAAGCAGCACGGACAGCGACGTTGCAAGTGTCTGTGTTCTTCCTCACATTGCCGACGCCATTATACAAGAAACATAGGAAATGGCAAGAACACGGACAGCCTCGACAAAAACACCACAGAGGGTGGTCCACGCCACAGCGTTTGCTATCTTGTGGACCACCCTCTGCTGATCCCTCAGCGCTGACCGTTGTGATCAACCCCCCCGGGCTGACCACAACGACGCCAAGGGCGATATTGGCTACAACTCGGCAGCTATGCTATACTGCCTGTTCCTTGCCAGCCTGGCTGCCAGCTCCGACCGACGCTTCGGCCTGAGCTGCCGGGCCAGCCGCCGCACCTGCCGATAGATGCCTTGACCCTGGCTGTAGACCCATCCGCGACCGCCGGTCAGGGCCAGGCTGGCCTCGCTGCCGACCACCACCGTTGCTCCCTGCGCCGCAGCCAGATCGAACAGCTCCTGCAGCCGCGGATCGTTGGCCACCCGCCCCAGCGCCGGCCCGTCGCACGGAACCACGACACAGGCCATCTGATCCCCCTGCGCCAGCGCCTCATCCAAGGTCAGGTCCGGCGTCAGCACCAGGCCGTGAAGACCCACGAAACTGGGCCCTGGCAAGCCCACCAGCCTGACCCGCAGCCCAACCCGTCGCAGCTCGGCCACGAACAGCACCGCCGCCGTTTCGTCGAAACGGTCGGCCCAAAGCACAAAGCAGTGATCGTGTTCTGTTGACATGGCTGATTTCCCGACTTTCCAGCGCCCGGCATCTCCGACTATCACGCAGGATACACCCTCTTACCTCTCATTGGCCTATCGTCTCCCTATCAATTTTCGCTCCTCATCCCAGCTCGTCGCTGCTGCGTCACCCTCTCGTGAGCCACCCCGTCGCCGCTCCTGCTGATTTCCGCCAACTGATCTATGAAGCGCTCAAGGCCTGGAGCGCCCGGCCAGACGCGGGCGCCACCCTGGCTGGCCTGCGCCTGGTGCAGGTGGAGCTGGACGCCGGCGCCGCCAACCCGCGCCAGGCCACCAACCGGGTGCTGCTCAGCGCCATCAAGGCGCTGGCCTTGGCCCATGGTCGCGAGGCCGACCTGCTGCGCATGCGCTTCCTGGACGGCCAGGCGATCCATATCGTCGCCAATCGCCTCAACGCGGCCGAACCTTCCATCTATCGCTGGCAGAGCCAGGCTATCGATCACCTGGCCGCGCTGCTGTGGCAACAGGAGCAGCAGGCCATCGAACAGCGCATCGCCGCGCTGGAGGCGCGGCTGGAGCCGGCCACCTACAGCGAGCTGGTCGGCGTCGAAGCCCTACAGACGGCGCTGCTGGAGCAGTTGCTGGGGCCGCCAGCCGCTTACCTGACCTCCATCAACGGCATCGGCGGCATCGGCAAGACCAGCCTGGCCGACGCCGCGCTGCGCACGGCCATTCGCCGCGCCCCCCACAACGAGGTGGCCTGGATCAGCGCCCGCCGCCAACGCTTCGACTTCGGCGGCCGCCTCCACAGCCTGGACCAGCCCGCGCTGACCGTCGATGCCCTGCTGGATGCGCTGGTGGTGCAGCTTCTGCCCGGCACGCCCAGGTTCGCCGAGGCCAGCCAGGCCATCGCGGCCCTGCGCGCCAGCTTCACCCGCCAGCCTGTGATCATCGCCGTGGACAACCTGGAGACCGCGGCCGATCTCCAGAATCTGCTGCCGGTGCTGCGCCAACTGGCTAACCCGGCCCGCTTCGTGCTCACCACCCGCCACAGCCTCTTTGGCGAGCCGGGGATATTCCATTTCAGCGTGCCGGAGCTGAGCGAGGCCGACGCGCTGCGCCTGGTGCGGCTTGAGGCAGCCCAGCGCAACCTGTCTGGGCTGGCCGCGGCCGATGCCGCCGTCCTGCGTCCCATCTACCAGACGGTCGGCGGAAATCCCCTCGCGATTCGTTTGCTGATCGGCCAGGCCCACGTTCGTTCGCTGCCCGGCATCCTGGAGGATCTGGCCGCGGCCCGCGGCGCGCCGGTGGAGCAACTGTACAGCTATGTCTACCGGGCCGCCTGGGAGCGGCTGGACGAGCCCTGCCGCCGCGCCCTGCTGGCTATGCCGCTGATCGCGCCGCAGGGGGGCAGCCTGGAGCAGATCGCCGCCATCAGCCAGTTGGATCTGGGCGCGCTGGCCGATGCGCTGAGCGAGCTGGTGATGCTGAATCTGGTGGACAGCCGCGCGCCGCTGCTCAGCCGGCGCCGCTATTCGATCCATGCCCTCACCCGCACCTTCTTGCTGGAACAGGTGGCCCGATGGATGTAGACGCCGCCCACCCCGCCGCGCCCGAGCTCTATCCCGCGCTCTTCCGGCAGTACATCCAACACAGCGCGCAGGCCGCGCTGGAGGCCGTGCGCGCCGCCGGCATTCGCCTGGCCGCGGAACAGCGGGAGCAAAGCCTGCACACCCTGGAGTTCGCGCTCAACCTGCCCGCGGCCTGGACCGAGGCGCGCAGCCTGTTGATCACCCTGGCGCCCCGGCTGGCGCAGGCCGGCCTGCGCCAGGATGCAGCGCTCTTCATCCGCCGCGGCATGGCGCAGTGTCAGGCCCAGGGCGACGCGGCCGGCCAGGCCGAGCTGGAGGTGCAGTTGGGCGGGCTGGAGCTGGCAGCCGGCCGCATGGAGCAGGCGCGCGGGCTGTACCAGGCCAGCGCGGCCCACTTCGCCGCCTTGGGCGACCGCCACAACCAGGCCCGCGCCCTCAACGACTGGGCCTACCTCGACTTCCTGCAGCAGCGCTCTGACAGCGCGGCCCGGCTGGTGCAGCAGGCCCTGGAACTCGCCACGCCCGGCGACAGCGAGAGCACCTACGGCCAGTTCGTGCTGGGCTGTCTGGCCATCGAGCGCCGGGATTGGGCCGCGGCGCTGGCGCATTTTCAGCAGGCGCTGGCTGGCTGGCAGCGCCAGGATGAGCCGCTGCTGGCCGCGCGCAGCCTGAGCAATCTGGGCACGGCCCAGCGCGGCCTGGGCCAGTTCGACGCGGCCATGGCCAGCTTCAGCCAGGCCATCGCGCTGCTGGAGGAGCTGGGCGACCCGGTGAACCAGGCCATCACCCGGCTGAACCTGGGCAATCTGCACTGGGCCAAGGGCGAGCCGCAGCAGGCGTTGGCGCTCTTCCAGCAGGCCGAACCGGTCTTCCGCCAGACGGGCGACGATCTGCGCCTGGCCCGGGTCAACAACAGCCTGGGCGTGGTCTGCCTGCAACTGGGGCAGTTGGAGCTGGCGCGCGCCAGCCTGGAGAGCAGCATTGCCCTCAGCCGGCGGGCTGGCGACCGGCGCCTGGCCGCCAACGCGCTGGACACCCTGGGCGAGCTGCATCTGCGGCTGGGTGAGCCCGCGGCCGCGCTGGCCCAGCACGACGCGGCGCTGGCCGAGCTGGGCCAGTTGGCCGCCT
>JAJTXO010000249.1 GCA_021463315.1 Caldilineales bacterium
TGTGCGGCATGATCCAATGTTCAGGCCGACACAGACCGCCGTAACGCTCTGGCTATCGCCGGTCTCGCTTGCCGCCGGCTCCGGCATGGCCGCATCAGCTTGGCTGATGTACTGCTGCCAGATGTGGAGCGACAGCAGACCAAACGCACAGCCGCACAGCAGGAACACCGCGATTACGATTGCAATCATTACTCGCATAGCGTCACCTCGCTACCCGGCGCGCCAGGGCGCGCGCAGCGCGCCGTTACAGCGCCGTCGTGTGTGTTTGTATGGTCTGCGCTGTTTGCGGCGCTCTCAGGCCGTCCTGTGGGTTTCGTAACATCGAAGCGCCGATCAGCGCCGCCCGGCCCGTCGGCCACGTTACGAAACACGGCCGATTGCGCCAGCGTGCGGCGTGCAGCCTCGGTAATGCGCCGGCCGCGTGCGTCATCTGCCGCGCGCCGATAGGCAGCCTGTCGGCAGGCGTTGGAGCAATAGCGGCGCGGCCGCCCCGTGCTCTCGGTTGCATAGTAGACGCGCCCGCAATGGTCGCAGGCCCGGCCCAGGTGGGGATAGGTTGTCATGGCTACCACATCCCCCCGTTGGCGCGCTCGCTGATTGCCGCGGCCAGGTCGTGCAGCCAGGCGTCATAGTCCGCCCGCTCTTGCCGCTCCAACGGGTGCGGCTCTAGCAGTTCCAGCAGATAGCATACCCACCCGGTACGGTCGCCGGCGTCCATGTGCTCCAACGACCGCGACGCGGCCCCCAAGTAGCGGCGCAACGGCGCAGCCTCTGATTGCTGGCTCCCAAAGCTGGGTGGGTGTCGGTCGTCACTCGGTAACATGGTCCAAACCTCCGTAAACAGAAAAGCGGCCCCACCTGCCAGGTGTTGCAGGTAGGCCGCTCGATTGACCATGTGGTATAATCGCCGCAGCCCGCCGTGCCGCTGATACCGGCTTGGTGGGTTAGCCCCAGACCAGCAGTTACCCGCTGCCGGCTGGGGCGTTTGTGTTGGTAAGGGTCGTCTGAAGGGAGTGTATCACGGTTCTCTAAAATAGTCAAGCATGTATGACCATTTATAGGCCAAAAGGAAGGCCGGTACTCGAAAGCACCGGCCCGATTAGGCTTCTTCGGTTACTACAGGGCGCCCCCGCGGAGGAGGGTCTTCTAGGTAGGCTTGCAGCGCATCGCGGTCAATCCACCAGTCACGCCCCTTCTTGGCAGCGCCAAGGCGCCCTTTTCGCGCCAGGCGGCGTAAATAGTCCGGGTTGTAGTGCGACAATTCAGCCGCTTCGTCTACCGTGATCCATTCTGGCATACTGGCCCAATCCGCGATGATATGACCGTTGCCGGCCGCTGTCATGGTGTGCATGGCAGCTACTCCGACAGGGCGATTAACAGCGCTTCCTGATACTCTCTCAGGCTGGCGCGCTCGATCAGGTACCCGCCGCCCGGCGCGTCCCGCAGATCAAAGGCCCCGATAGATACCAGGTCGTGGATTGCAGCCAGGTCGTAACCGCGGCCCATGAGGAAAGCCGCTTCTTCGGGTGTTACCCACTCAGGGGCAAGCACCCAATCGACCAGGGAGGGTAAGCGTTCTGTCTCCACGTGAATACCTATTGGCCGGCGCAAGGGTTTAGGAAACCCCTGCTCTGTCCTCTGAGCTACGGAGGCATAGCTAAGACGCAGTGTCATTTTACCTATGTTCAGTGCTCCCGTCTAGTTTGGCAACACGCGAAGATTTCGGAAGTCGCCAGCCTGCGCACGACGAATTTGGCCGCGCAGGGTCAGTTTATGTGCGAAACGGCGACTTCCGAAATCTGCGGGGTGGCGCGCGCAGAGATTTCGGAAGTCGCCAGCCTGTGCGTGACGAATTTGGCCGCGCAGGGTCAGTTTATGTGCGAAACGGCGACTTCCGAAATCTGCGGGGTGGTGCGTGCAGAGATTTCGGAAGTCGCCGGCCTGTGCGTGACGAACTTGGCCGCGCAGGGTCAGTTTATGTGCGAAACGGCGACTTCCGAAATCCTTCCAATTCTGCCGCAGTCGCCATTGTAGCGCGGATCGGTTCTGGCGCAAAGATGTACTTCAATTGGCGGGCTTGGCCGTTCATGTTATACTGGGCTGCAACGAACCGATTCAGCGGTGAATTCTCCGCTGACAGCGCTCACAGCAGGAGGGCTCCTTGATGCGTCCGCGCCATCTGCTCGTGATAACCCTCTTCGTGGTCCTGGCCTTGGGCATGACCGCCGGATCCGGCGGGGCGATGCCGCTTGCTGCACAGCCGGCCAGCCTGTCCACACTCTTCCTACCCCTGGTGACCATGGATCAGCCGCGCATCCGCCTGGCTGCGTTGTACTACGACAGCGAGACCACGGGCGAGGCGGATGAGGCCTTTCGCCTGTGGAACGTGGGGGACGCGCCGCTGGATTTGGCCGGCTATCAGGTGGGGGATGGCCAGCGCGCCGTCACTTTCCCGGCGCTGACGCTGGCGCCGGGGGTGGGTCTGTGGTGTACCGGCAACGCGGTCGTCTTCGCCCGCTCCCACGGCTTTGCGCCCGACTGCGAATATGGCGTGGACAGCGACCCCTTGGTGCCCAATCTCAGCGGCGCGGCCCTGCGCTTCGCCAACACCGGCGGCCAGGTGTTGCTTTTCAACCGCGCGGGCCGGCTGGCCGATGCGCTGGTCTACGAGGCCGGCGATGCGGCCCAGCCTGGCTGGCAGGGACCGGCCGTCGATCCCTACGCGCCCAGCAGCAGCTTTCCGGCCGAGGGGCAGATCCTCTATCGCAAGTTCGACTGGAACAGCGGCCAGCCCTGGCCAGACAGCGACAGCCGCGCGGACTGGGCGCAAGATCTGACCGACCGGTTCAACGGCCAGCGGGTGCGCTATCCTGGCTGGGATCTGGAGCGCTTCGCCCGGCCCGCGGCGATTGCGGCCAGCGGGGTGTTGACGGCCGCGCTGGGGCCGGACAACCTGTTCGACGTGGTGAGCCAGACTCTGGCCGGCGCGCAGCACAGCATCCGCCTGGCCAGCTTCACCTTCGAGAACGTGGCGCTGGCCGATCTGCTGGCTGCCAAGGCCAGCAGCGGCGTCGCCGTTTCGATCTTGCTGGAGGGCGCGCCGGCCGGCGGCATCGCCGACCAGGAGCGCTACATTGCCCAACGAATCGAGGCCGCGGGCGGGCAGGTGTGGTTCATGGTCAACGACCGCAACGATGCCAAGGACCGCTACAGCAACCAACATGCCAAGTTCATCGTGGTAGATGAGCGCCTGCTGCTGGTCAGCAGTGAGAATTTCAGCCTCGATTCGATGCCCAACGACGACAAGAGCGACGGCACGCTGGGCCGGCGCGGCGCAGCGCTGGTGGTGGACGATCCAGCCTTGGTGGCCCACGCCCGCGAGCTGTTCGATGCCGACCTGGACCCGCTGCACCACGCGGATCTATTTCGCTGGAGCGTGGCCGATCCCCGCTATGGCCCGCCGCCGCCTGGCTTTGTGCCCAGCACGGCCAGCGGCGGCAGCGGCTATCAACTGATCCAGCCGCATCCGCTGGAGCTGCATGGGCCGTTTACGGCCGAGTTTGTGCAGTCGCCGGAGACCAGCCTGTTGCCGGCGCAGGTGGGCGGGCTGCTGGGCATGGTGGGCCGGGCCGGGCCAGGCGACACCGTGTTGGTGCAGCAGCTCTACGAGCGGGTGAGCTGGGGCGGCGCGGCGGCTACGCCAGAGAGCGCGCCCAATCCCCGCCTGCTGGCCTATATCGAGGCCGCGCGCCGCGGCGCGACGGTGCGCATCATGCTGGACAGCTTCTTCGACCCCGGCGCCAACTCGCAGACCGCGGCCTATCTGAACCTGCTGGCCCAGGCCGAGCGGCTGGATCTGACGGCGCGGCTGGCCAACCCGGCTGGCCGCGGGCTGCATAACAAGATGGTGCTGGTGCGGGCAGGCGGGGCCGGCTGGGTTCACGTGGGCAGCCTGAACGGCAGCGAGGCCTCGGCCAAGATCAACCGTGAGCTGGCGCTGCAGGTGCAGTCCGATGCGGTCTACGACTATTTCGCGACAGCGTTCTGGCAGGACTGGTTGCTGTCCGGTGGGCCACGTTGACACCGGCCCTGCGCGATGCTATACTCTTTCTCTCATGCGCATTTTGGCCCTCAGCGACAAGATCGTCCCAGCCCTCTACAGTCCAGCGATCCAGGGGATCGTCGGCGCGGTCGATCTGGTGGTGAGCTGCGGCGATCTGCCCACCTACTATCTCGACTACGTATCCAGCATGTTGGGGGTGCGCTGCCTGATGGTGCATGGCAACCACGCGTCGGGCCAGGAGTTCGTCGATCCCAGGAATCTGAACGCGCCGCCGCGCGATCCGATGGACATCGACGGCCGGGTGGCGCTTGAAAAAGGGCTGATGATCGCTGGTCTGGATGGCTCTATCCGCTACAATCGCAACCCGCGCTTTCAGTATTCCCAGAGCGAGATGTGGCGCAAGGTGCTGCGGCTGGCGCCCTTGTTGGCTGCGCGGCGCATGACCCGAGGGCGCTGGCTGGATCTGCTGGTGACGCACAGCCCGCCGGCTGGCATCCACGACGGACCCGACCGCGCGCATCAGGGCTTCGCGGCCTTTCTCTGGCTGATACGCACCTTCAAGCCGCGCTATCTGCTGCATGGCCACAAGCATGTCTATCGCCACGACGAGGTGACGAAGACCGATTACCACGCGACCCGGGTGATCAACGTCTACCCGTGGCGGATCATTGAGACAGGAACGACGGACGATGAACGATGAAGCTCGGATTGTCACGCTGTTCGGCGGCGCGCGCGTGCCGGCCGATAGCCCGCTCTACGCCGATTGCATGGAACTGGGCCGGCTGCTGGGCCAAGCCGGCTTTGTAGTGGCTACTGGCGGCTACACCGGCACGATGGAGGCGACGCTGCGCGGAGCCAGGGAGGCCGGCGCGCACACCATCGGCTACACCTGCGCCACCTTCGAGCGCGACTTCCAACCCAACCGCTGGGTGGTGGAGGAGCGCAAAACCCGCGTCCTCTCCACTCGCATCCAGCGGCTGGCTGAGGAGAGCGACGCCTTCCTGGTGGTTCACGGCGGCCTGGGCACGCTGGCCGAGCTGGCGCTGGTTTGGAACATGATGTTGGCCGGCGAGCTGGCGGCCAAGCCGCTGGTGGTTGTCGGCCCGGAATGGCCACGGGTGATCGACCTGGTGCAAGCCGAGACCCAGATGGGATCTTCGGCGTTGCGTCTGTTGACGCTGGCTGCGACGCCGCAGCAGGCTGTGACGTGGCTGCACACGTGGCTGGCGGCGCGGCCCGGCCAGTAAGGCATCCTACTGCCTGCCAGGCTGGGCTATGTTACGATACAGTTGACACGATCTGGCCGCTATGCTAGACTGCCAGCGGCTAGTCGATCTCTAGGTGTGTAAGTCGAGGAGACTATGGGACAAGGTTCGTTGCGAAACGGCTTTCTTTACATCATCTTGCTGGCAATCCTGGCTACCTTTCTTTTTTCGACGCTGCGCCAGGGCCGGAATACGATGGAAACCGTGCCGATCAGTCAGATCGCCGACGATGTGATCGCGGGCAAGGTCAAGTCGATATCTGAGAAGGATGGGACGTTGCAGGTGACCTACGTGGGCGCCGAGGAGGACGCGTCCAAGGCGCAATCGCGCATTGAGGTGGGCACGGACCTGGTGGAAACGTTGACGGATCTGGGCGTCACCAGTGAGCAGTTAGCCGGCGTGACGCTGATCTTCCCGCCCACCAGCCGCTGGGAGAACTGGGCCCCGATTCTGGGGGCCTTCCTGCCCATTTTGCTGATCGGGGCCTTCTTCTTCTTCATTCTGCGTCAGGCGCAAGGCGCGGGCAACCAGGCCTTTTCCTTCGGCAAGAGCAAGGCGCGCATGTTCACCGGCGACAAGCCGACCGTCACCTTCGATGACGTGGCCGGCGCGCACGAATCGAAGGAGGAGCTGAAGGAAGTGGTGGAATTTCTCAAGGAGCCGCAGAAGTTCGCGGCCCTGGGCGCGCGCATCCCCAAGGGGGTGCTGCTGGTCGGTCCGCCCGGCACCGGCAAGACGCTGATGGCTAAGGCGGTTTCCGGCGAGGCGGGCGTGCCCTTCTTCTCCATCTCTGGCTCTGAGTTCGTGGAGATGTTCGTGGGCGTCGGCGCCAGCCGCGTGCGCGATCTGTTCGAG
>JAJTXO010000025.1 GCA_021463315.1 Caldilineales bacterium
GTGGCCGAGCGACTCGAAGGAGCTCGTTTTGGCCGCAGCCAGGCCCCTGTAGCACGCAAATCGGCCACTTCCGAAGTCTTTGGGCCACTTTTCAAACAGCCGCTATGAAGCAGCGCTGTCGTCTGCATCGCCCTCGATCCGGCCGGTTCGCACGGCGCGAATGCGGTCGAACAGCGCCAGCAGGATGACGATGCCGTTGATGACGTAGACGATGGTGAAGGCTCGGGCCAGCGGCGTGGTGGGGGTGAGGTCGCCGTAGCCGATGGTGGCCAGGCTGATGACGCAGAAGTACAGGGCGTCCAGATAGCTCCAGCCCTCCAGCCAATGGTAGACCAGCGTGCCCAGCAGCAGGGTGCTCAGCGCCCATCCCAGCACCGGCCAGGAGGCACGGTCGCGCAGCATGTCCAGCAGAAACATGTTGCGCAGCGGTCGGTAGACCCTGAGCTCCCGTTCGATCTCCTTGATAGGCTGGCGTGACTGGCTGGGTGGCATGGATCGCTCCTCCACAGGCGGCAGCTACAGGATGGGCGCTGAGAAACGTATCATCTCAGAGAACCGGGGGCGAGACTTCCGAGGTCTTCCCCAATCTATTGAGATGATACGCCTCTGAGAGCTCACATCGGCTGAGCGGGCGGGGGCGGGGGCGTCGGCGGCGTGGCGGGCGCGGCCTTGTAGCCGGGGATCTGGTTGCGATTGGAGTAGGCGGTGCTGGAATAGTGCATCAGGTCCAGCAGCACAGCCAGGATCAACCACAGCCAATCCCCGCCGGTCAGGCCGGTGGGCGACCACAGGATCACGAACATCAGCGTGGTGAAGGGCAAGAAGAGGATGCCCAGGATCGGCCAAAGCCAACTGCCGTTGAAAGCAGCGCTGAACATGGTGGGACGAGCCAGCCAGAGCAGCATCGTCGCCAAGCGAGGGAAGAATCCGGCCATCAGAGCAAAGAGACAAGGCATGGTGTAGTCCTCCGGGAAATCGGTGGGCCTGGCTGCGCCAGGCAGGGACAGCACGAGTGGCGCCGATGAGCTGTTTCGGGCTCATGCCGCCGATGGGCAAAACCTTCTACGCGTTGGCCGACGCGCGCTGCGGGTCGTCAAGACATTCGACAGAGAGCAGGGGCAGGCCCAGATCGTAGAGCAGGTTCAGCGCACCGGCCAGCGCGGCCTGGTCCAAGAAACGACCGCTGACCTCGGTCACGGGCGGCTCGTCGGCTGGGCTGTCGATCCGAATCTCAGCGCCGCCCAGGTAGTCGGACCAACGCTGGTCCAGGCGGCCTGCCAGGCGCAATCTATAGGTGGCGGGGGAATCAACCGTGATCCGCTGCTTGCTGGGCATCAGCTCATGCTCCTGGCCGGTCCTGAATGCTGTACCGCGATGGGCGCCGGGCGCTGTGCGCAATCCCCCTCAAGGTCCCGGCATCTCGAAGGGATGGTCAAATAGCCGGGCCGGCCTGGCCCGAAGCGCGTTGCGGCGGGATGCGCTTCAGCCGCACCATCAGACTATCATGCCCCCCCGGTCAATTCAAGGGCCGAAAATGCGCAAAAAAGTTGTAGGGTGGCACTGCTCAGCCAGCGGCGGCGGGCGCGTGATATCGACGGCTAGAAGTGCCCGACGCCCGAACAGCCATGTTGGCGAAGCTCCCCGACCCGTGTTCTGTTCAATGAGACGATAGCAACCCCAGGCTTTTGGCCTCGGCCACGGCCTGCTGCCGGCCATGGACGGCCAGCTTCTGATAGATGTTGGCGGTGTGGCGCTTGACCGTGCGGTCGGAGATGATCAGGCGCTGCGCGATCTCCTTGGCGCTGAGGCGCTGGGCCAACAGCTCCAGGATCTCCTGCTCGCGGTAGGTCAGCGGCTCGATCAAGGCCGCGGCGCGGGCCGGCTCAGGCCCACGTCGCGGCAGATCCAGGGCGAGCGCCTGGTCAGCAGGAAATGCCTGCAGCAGGCGGTCGATGAAGTCGACCGCAACCCCCTGCTGACGCAGGCGCGCCAGCAGGCTGGCCATTTTGGGCCCCAGATCGGCAAAGGCGCGCACGACCCCGTCGGCCTCGGCCAGCGCCACGGCCTGCTGCAAGGCAGCCTGTGCGGCATTCTCCCTGCCTTGAAGGTCGTCGAGCCAGGCTTGCAGCGCCAACACGTCGATGGTGAAACGCCGGTTGTACTGGCTGTCAACCGCGGCCTGCAGGCGCGCCAGCAGATCAGAGGCCTGGTGCAGGCTGGCCGGCGTCGCTTGATCCAACAGCACCTGGGCCTGGATGACGGCCGGAACGAACAGGGTGGTGAAGGGCGAAAGCCGCGCGTTCAGGTCGACCGACTCCGCCCAGCGCTGCGCCTCGGCCGGCCGGCCCTGCTGCAGCGCCAGCCAGGCCTGTAGCGCGCGCGCGTCGTCCAACACGCGAGTGTTGTTCATCTCCAAGGCATAGGCCAGCACCGACTGGACCACTGCCTGAGCCTGATCGCCCTGGCCCTGGGCCTGATAGACAGCCGCCAAGCCATAGGCGCTTTGCGAGAAGGGCGCGCTGTGGGCAATGTAGCGCTGCGCCACCGTCGCCGCGAAGTCCCCCTCGGCGCCGGCCAGCTCGTTCCGTTGATAGGCCACACAGCCCAGGAAATAGTGCGCCCAGCCGACGCTTTCAACCAGGTGGCGCTCGCCGGCGATCTTGAGCAACTGCTCCGCCGATCGGTGCAGGTCGGCCAGGTCGTCTGTGACCCAGTTCAACAGGCTGAGGCCAATCAGCAGGCGGGCCGGGAAGGAATTGCCGTGAACACGATCCTCGTCGAGACCCTGATGGAAGGCAATACGCGCGCCGTCCAGATCTCCCTTGGCTTGCAGCCCGGCGCCGATGTACATCCAGGCCAGCCCGCGGGCGATGGACCAGGCCATGGGCAAGGTCTGCAAGGCGCCCGCAGCCAGATCAAAGGTGCGCTGGCCCTCCGACCTGAAGAAGGAGACCACACAGCGCAACACATCGACTTCCCCTTGCAGATGCATGCGCTCCACCTCTGGCAAGGGCATGGTTTGTATCAGGGCCTCGATGCGGGCCAGGCTGGGCGCCATGTCTCCATAGCGCCACTGCATCTGCAGAATCCAGGCTTCCACCAGCAACAACTGCGGTCGTTCGTCGATCAGATGCCGGGGAAGCAGCCGCATCCAGGTGTCAAGCTGTTGCCAGCGCTCGCGGTTCATGGCCTGGTGCCGATGCGCCTCGACGATGTGGGCTGCGGCTGTCTCATCGCCGGCCGCCAGCGAGTGGGCGATCGCCTCTTCGATGAAGCCGTTGTCGCCCAACCATGCGCTGGCCCGGCGATGCAACTCGGCGATCTCATCGGGGCCGGCCTGGCGCAGCAGCCGGCTTCGCAGGAGCTGTTGGAACAAATGGTGATAGCGAAACCAACGGCCCTGGCTATCCAGCGCCACGATGAAGAGGTTGGCCTGTTCGAGCCATTCCAGGTAGGCCTGGCCGTCGCACACCGCATCGCCAAGGCCAGTAACAGCCTCGCACAGCGGACCGCACAGCCGGTCCAGCAGCGAGGTCTTGAGCAGGAAGCTCTGGATCGCCGGCTGCAGGCGGGAAAGCACCTCGTCCAACAGATAGTCCATGGCCAGGCGGTCGTTGGAGTCAAGGTGGGCCACGAAATCTTTGGCGTCGGGCGAAGCGCGCAAGTTGAGGCCAGCCAGGTGCAGGCCGGTGATCCACCCCTCGGTTTTTTCCAGCAACGCCGCCACATCGGCATCGCTGATGGGCTGCTGCACAGTGCTGCGCAGGTACTCCTCCGCCTCTTCCTGGGTGAAGCGCAGGTCATGCCGGCGAATCTCGACCATCTGGCCGCGTGCGCGCAGACCAGCCAAGGGCAGGGCTGGATCGCTGCGCGTGGCCAACATCAGGTGCAGGGGACGCGGGGGATAGCGCAGCAATTCGGCCAGCAAACGGTTGACGGCCTGGCCAGCCAGCAGATGGTAGTCGTCCAGCACCAGCACGAAGCCCTGGCCCGCGGCCAGCGCCGGATGATCGTGCAGACTCTCGATCTCGTTGTTCAGCAGGCGGGCCAACACTGAAACCGACGGCAGCTCCGATGCGCGCAGGATAGCCAGCGTTTGGGGACAGGCTTCTGGGACGACGGTGCGCAGTGCGGCAATGAAGTAATCGAGGAAGACCGGCAGATCGCCGTCTCCCTCGTCCAGCGACAGCCAGGCGCTGGGGGAGGGACAGGCGCTGAGCCAGGCGCTGAGCAGCGTCGTTTTGCCTGAGCCGGCCGGCGCCGAGATCAGGGTCAACGGCAGGCCCCGCCCCTGGTCCAGCAGGTGGATCAGCCGTGGGCGACGAACCAGGTCGGCGGTGACCGAGGGGCGATTGAGTTTGGTTCGGATCAGATTGAGCGCCGCGCTGTTCATGGCGCTAATTATAGCGAAAATCTGACGCGACGCAAGCCTGCCCCCCCAAAAGCAGCGTGCTTGTATCACCTCAATAAACCGGGGTCGAGACTTCCGAAGTCTTGGGCTCTCTGGGTGCAGAGCGCCGGACACCGCAACCAGGCGCTCAGCCGCCCCACCCTTTCACCGGTTCGTCGCCCAACGCCTGGCGAATGGCGTTCTCGGCGTCGGTGTCCAGCGTGGTCTGCAGGACGTGGCCCTTGAACTGGCGCAGGATCGCCGCTTCGGCCGCCGGATTGGCGCCCTTGAACAACACGAAGAGCGCCGAGGTGCCAGGCTGGATCTGTTCGCCAACCTCCTTGACGAACTTGCCATCCACGCCCAGGTCCATGAACTTGCCCACCAGCGCGCCGCCAGCCAGGCCCATCACCAGCCCGCCGACGGGGAACAGGATGCCGCCGATCAGCAGGCCCAACGCGCCGCCCACGCCGGTGGTCATCCATGTGCCGCGGGCCACCTGATTCTTGACATGCACCTTGCCCTCGGCATCCTTGACCACCACCGCAGCGTCCTCGATGGTCAACATCCCTTCGCGCTTGCCTTTGATCAAGGCCTCCTGGGCTTGCTCTGCTTCCTCCATGGTGTCGAAAGCGAGCACGATCAAACTACTTGGCATGATAAGACTCCTTTTGGCGCCGCAACTGCGGCGAATCCAGATCCTGTGGTCGATTGGCAACCCAAGCTCCGGATTCGCCGCGGTGCAGGTGCCATCTCAATAGATTGGGGAAGACTTCCGAAGTCTTATGGACTGTGAGCCCGTTTTGAACAAACCTGCGCAGACTTCGGAAGTCTCGCCCCCGATTTTTTTAGATGATACCGGTGCAGCGATCATAGCCAGCGATCTCAACCCTCGATCGCCGCGGTCTGCCTAGTACTGGCCGGTGTAGCCAGGAACGCGCCGGCGGCCAGCCGCGCCCGACCACCAGGCGATGTCGGCCAGCAGGCCCAGGCCCAGCCACACCCAGTCAAAGCCTGTCACTCCACCTGGGAAGACCAGCACATACATGATGGTGGTCCAGGGCACGAAGATGAAGCCCAGAAGCGGCCAAAGGAAGTTCTGGAAGGCGGCGTTCCAGCGCGCCGGCTGCAGCAGCCACCAAACCAATGCGCCGGCGCGTGGGCCGACGAAGACCAGGACGGTGAACAAACAACACATAGGGACACCTCCAGCACGAAATCCAATGACGGGAAGGCAACAGAAGACTACACCTCAGCCACACGGTTGTAGGTCTCGATGGTATAGCTGCGGTTGATGCGCACCTGCGCGATGACGCCCAGCACCGCCACCACCAGAGCCGTGATCAGCAGCAACGGCGACTGGCCAAGCGCGGTCTTGACCGGGTTCTCCAGGACCATGGCGTGCGGGGCAAACAGGATCAGGAACGCGCCGAAGATCACGCCGGCGCCCAGCAGACTGGTGGCGATGATGATGACCCACTTTTGCAGGTTGAAGCGGATAGTCACGAAGGCCAGGGCCACGGCGGCCACCACGCCGACGATCCACACCAGGACTCCCATATCGAGCCCGATCGCCAACAGCAGGCCGACGGCGGCTGTGTAGCCCAGCGCTCCGGCGATCAACAGCACTGCGGCGAAGTAGAAGAAGTATGATAGCACGGCAAAAACCGCGCCCGCGACGAAACCAACTACCCAACTGGTCACCGTGGCGAAGAACCCGACGCCGAACAGCATCTGCATCGATTGGGCGCCGAACACCAGGCCGAAGAAGAAGCCCCAGATTGGCAGCAGGATGAGGAAGAATCGGTAGCCGCCAAAGCAGAGCACCAGGCCAAACATGAAGGCGATCAGGCTGGCGCAGGCCAGCGCGAGGAAGGAATCTGCTGTCATAATAGTCACTCCTTGTCGAAATCAACTGGCGACACGACGAGATCGGAACGATGGAAGTTCATTCATGAGTGTCTATGCCATACACACCTCCATTTTCAGGACAGCCCAAGTGTCATCTCAATCAACCGGGGTCGAGACTTCCGAAGTCTTATGGAAACCTGCGCAGACTTCGGAAGTCTTCCCCCTCTATTGAGATGATACCAGCCTAAGGAAGAAAAAAGCCCTTTGGGCTGCGCCAGGAGGGCGAAACCCAAAGGGCTGGTTGTCGATCAAAGGCCCAGCAACTTGGCCTTCTGCGCGGCGAATTCCTCTTCGGTCAGCAGTCCTTGCGCCTTGAGCGCACCCAACCGCTCGAGCTGCGTGATCACATCCTCTTGCATGGCCGGCGCCTGCGCGGGGATATACTCCGGCTGCGGGGGCGGCGGCGCGGCGTAGACCACCTGTTGCTGGGGCGCGGTCGCGGCCGCAGCGTTTTGGTAGGCCGCCATGTTCTTCTCGGCCTGGCGGCGGTTGACGGCGTTGCGGGTGGCGGTGGCCGTGCCGACCACGGCCGCGGTGCGGGCCATTCCTCGTACTAGTCCTGGCATGGTAGCCTCCTTCAGGCGTTAGCTGCAAGCGAGGCGTAGGCCTCGTCCACGACGACTGCCGGCACGCGAAACTGGAAGGCCAGCTCCACCCCGGCGTTGTAGACCGCGTTGACCAGATCGATCGCCCAGCGGTGCTCAATGGCCAGAGCGACTACAGCCGAGCCAGGCACCATGCCCTCGAACAGCACGCCGGCGTCGTCGGAGTCGAAGAGGCCGCGAGTTCCGGTCTCGATGAAGACCAGCGCGGTTTTCTGTTCCTCGGACAGATCTTCCAGGTCAACCCGCCAACATTGTCCGTCGTCATCCTTCAGCAGGAGCATGGCATCGAGCACACGGATGACGCCGGTCTCGGCCGCGCGCTCCAGCTCGGCAAGGATGCTGCCGTCGAAGTGCGGCTCGCCGGCAGCCAGGACGACCACGTCTACAGGTCCGAATTTAAGCATAGTGGGTTCTCTCCTAGCGGGAAGGATGGGCCATCTCGTCGATGGCCACGGCGACCATCAGGATCACGGCGTCGTCTTGGCCAGGCTCGATCTCGATGCCGTAGCTGTCACGCACGCGAAACCACTTCTTCGACACCTCCGCCACCTTGTCGCGGCCCTCGCCGATGGTGTACTCGTGATCCAGGATGTTGCCCTGCACGTCCAGATCGGGGCCGTCCTTGATCTTCACCACCCAGCGCTCGCGGATGGGGGTGATCAGAGCTTTCTTGACCATGCCGACCCGCTGGCCGTTGGCGTCTTCGATCTCCATGCTGTCCTTGACGCGCAGCATGCGCTCCTGGATCTTGGCCACCTCCCGGCCGCTGGGGTCCTCCAACACCAGCGTGCTGCGGATGCGCAGCGCCTTGCCGTCGACTTTGAATACTCGCTGGCCGTGGTCGTTTTCGATCCAAAAATCGTCCCCGATGGCGAACATCTTCTGGCGCATCTGATAATGGGTTTTGCCGCCGCCAGCCGGCCCACCTTCGCGACGCTCCTCGCGTCGTTCCTGTCGATCATCTCTGCGTAACATGGGGTCCTCGCTTTCAGTTCCTTCGAGTTTATGACAACTTCGTAGAATACGACAAGGCGTCCGGCGCATTGCAGCAATGCGCCGGACGCATCTTTGACTACGCCTCGGCCGGCGTTTCTTCGTGGCCCGAGAAGGCCTCGCGCAGCTTGGCCTCGTCCTCCGCGCTCAGGTTGGTGCGCAGCAGGGTGGCCTTGTGCTGAGTCAGCGCCTCGAAGACCTTGTCCTCGGTCATGCTGGTGACCATCAGGAAGAGGGCTGAGTTGTTGGGTTCGATGGTGGCGCCAACTTCCTTGATGAAGTTGTCGTCGATGCCCACGTCGCTAAACTTGCCGGCGATCGCGCCGCTGATGGCGCCGATGGCCAGGCCCAGCCAGGGCACGAAGAACAACAGGCCGATCAACATGCCCCAGAACGCGCCGCCCAGCGCGCCGGCGCCCACCAGATTGTTCAGTTGCTTGACCTTGGCCTTGCCGTCGGGCTTGCGCACGACGGTGGCCGCGTCCGCCAGTTGGATCAGTTGCTGCTTTTGCAGGCTCTGGACAGTGCCGACCATCTGGTTGGCGCCCTCCGGATTGTCAAAAGCAAACACCAACAATTCGCTCATTATGCTGCTCCCTTGTGAGAATTTTGATACTGGGCTGGCGCTGGGTGCTGGGTGAAACCAAGGCTCTGCCGCGGCGCAGATCCAGTCGATTCGATCCGCGGACGAGTCGCCAACGCCCGGCGCCTGAACAGTTGCCGTATGCTCAGCATAGCACGCGTGCAGCCCGCGAAGTAAGCCCCCAAAGTATGTAGAAAGGTTGTAACATGGCGGCATCTGCCTGTCCGGCCCATCGCCGCGCCGGCCGGCTCGCTTCCGGGTGGGCAGGGCAGGCGGGCTGAGGCAGGCCAGCGCCGGCCCAGCTCCCGCCAATACACCTAAAGTGCATCCTTTCGGCGCTGTTGCCAGCAGGCAAGGTCGTGTATCATGGCTTCTGTAAACGGAAGACGTGCGCCTGTCGTGGCGAGGATCGGCGAAGCAAGCTCACGCCTGGCCAGGCAAGGCTCTGGCAGGCGACGCGCGCGGGCGTTGCTGCGCCGTCGCTGGCTGGCAAAGGCATGCTCTCCAGAAAACTGAATTCACCACTACCCCAAATCAAGGAGTTGATCTCATGGCAAGCAAATCAAAGCGAGTTTCAGTGAGCAAGGACCAACTGGCCACCACCGCCGAGGCCGCCACCGTCGTCGGCGTGGAGAGTGAACTGGCCGGCGTCGTCGAGATGGCCGAGGGCGTCGAGGCGCTGCAGGCGGCCCAGGCGGTTGGCACAGTGGGCAAGGCCGCGCTGGCGGCCGGCGCCAGCGACCTGACGCGCGCCCAGGACCTGGGACTGGCAGCCGAGCGCATGGCGGTGCTGAGCGATGTGGTCGCGGCCGCCGGCGCCGTGGACATGGCCCAGGGCGCAGAGATTCTGGCCGCGTCGGAGGATCTCGAGGTCCAGAGCATCCTGGTCAGCGGGCTGAGCGAAGAGGACCTGCGCTTGGGCATGGAGATGGGCGCCATCGCCGGACAATTGGCCGTGGCGGCCGACGTGGTGGCCATGCTAGACATGCCGGTGCTGGCCGAATTCCTGGCCAACAGGGGCGATGACCTGCGCGATCTGGCCGTGGATGCCATCGTCAAGTTCGGCGCCACGCGCGCCATGGCGCGCACCATGGAGTCCTTGGGCGCGGATATCGGCGCCATGGGCGCGGATGAGATGGTCGAGGGCCTGACGCGCCGAGAGCTGGCCGAAGCTGCCGCCCAGCGCAGCGAGCAGTTGGCAGGTGCGGGCCTGGCCTATGCGGTCTCCGGCATCGAAGAGCTGGAGCTTGCCCAGGCCGCCGGCGCCATCGCCCAGGAGCTGGCCGTCGAGGGCGTGGCCCAGGTGGCGGCTGGCTCCATGGAGCTGGGCGCGGGCGCAACCATGGAAGCGGTCGGCGAGGCATTGGCTGAAAAGGCCGGCTAGACGCACCATGACGACTATCGCCCCGTTTGTCAGCGCAGGCGCCCAGGCCGGCCAGGCCGCGGAGATGAAGATCCACAAGCTGATGTGGCTGACCGTGGGCAACGGCCAGCTCCAAGAGCTGTCGGACTACCTGGTGGACATCGACGGGCTGATCGATATCGTGGTCTACAAGGGCAATCTGCGCATCCGCCTGGAACTGCTGGATCAGGACGCGGCCGCCACAGCCGGCCCCTGCCGCCTGCAACTCAACGCTCACGTGGATGAGAACGCGTCCTACGCCGTGAAAAACGACGCGCTGACCGTGTCGGCCACCATGAAGGGCAAGAGCGCCACCGTCAGTCTGTCGCGCGACGACGGCGGCAAGAAGACCAAATGCGTGATGACCGGCTTTCTGGACATCACCTGCTGGCTGGAGGCGAAAGAGAGCTGAGGCGCCATCGGAGGTATTGCGGCCGACCTGGCCGTCCCAAGTTTTGGCCTGAGCAGCTCCGAACGCCGAAGCTGACACAGAAACAGCCGCCAGATCAATGATCTGGCGGCTGTTTCTGTGTTCAGAAGGTATCATCTCAATAGATTGGGGAAGACTTCGGAAGTCTCGACCCCGGTTTTTTGAGATGATACTTCAGAAGGGCCGGTGGGCGCTTACTTCTGGCCGAAGGCCTGGCGCACGCCGGGCAGCATGATGTAGATCAGGATCACCGCGTTGACGATGAAGCTCAGGCTAACGTCCGACCACTGGGTGGAGGAGCCGAGCAACAGGGTGAAATCGACGATCAGGTTGAAGACGGTGATCACGGCCAGGAAGAGCCAGGCCTGCGGATCGACCCGCCAGAGCATCTGGGTAACCCACACCCAGACCCAGACCATCAAGGCCCACATGAAGGCGTTCCAGAGATTGAAGCTCCTGACCGTCTGCTCGCCGATGAAGTAGGGCAGGATGCCCAGGGCTTGCAGCAGATGGACGACGGCCAGCAGCGCGGCGATGCCGGCCAGGATGGCCAGCAGGGTGGCGCCGAACGGTCGATGCTTGGGGGTAGCTGCGGACATAGATTACTCCTTGAGGTGAAAAAAATGAGGGATGACGCAGCGGCAAACCCGCTGTCTGGTACGATAACACCCCAATCGCGATTACGTTACACCAATCACGCCTTCAGGGGCCAGAATCTTGCAGCCCTGTGCCCTTCCTCCCTATCAACGACGACCTCAGCCACCGCTGCCAGGAGCTCGGTTAGCGTCTCCTCGGGCGCACGCGATCGGCGTTCAGGCGCCTGCGGGCATGAGGTCAGGTTCTGTTCGTACAAAGGGGGACACCTGGATCTGTTCAGCCCTCTGGCTGATCTGCGCCAGGTCGTACTGCATCTGGAGTTGCAGCCAGCCTTCTGGCGTGCGGCCAAAAGCCTTGGACAGGCGCATAGCCATTTCCGGTGAGATGCCAGCATGGCCGTTGAGCAACAGGGACAGCGTCTTTCGGCTGACGCCCAAGCCAGCCGCGGCCTGCGTGACCGTCAGCTCCAGCGGCTCGATGTACAGATCACGGAGGACCTCACCAGGGTGAGGGGGATTCTTCATAGGCATGGATCACGAGCTCCTAATGGTAATCGAGGTAGTCCACATCCCAGGCGTCTCCGTTCTCGAAACGAAAGATGACCCGCCAATTTCCAGAGACGGTCACGGCGTAGAAGCCTTGCAGACTACCACGCAACGTGTGCAGCCGCAGCCCGGGTGCATTCATGTCGGCGGCGGTTGTAGCCGAGTCGAGCAACGCAAGGATCTGGCGCAACCGTTTGACATGCGCCTGATGCACGCCTCTGGTTTCATCATCATGAAACAGCGCCGCCAGACCCCTGTGCCGGAGGTTGCGTATCATCTCGCAATTGTATCGTGTTACGTTACAGGTGTCAAGCACGCTCGACAGCGCAGTCGCGGATGTCGGCTTCAGGGTTCTGGACCCCACATCGTAACCCCTCGGGTTTACTCCCCATTCAGTTGTCGTTATCGGGGTGTTGCGATCCTTCGTCGGCATCCGGGTCGGCCGGCATAACTTCCTGAAGCCGGTCAACTACAATCGAGAGGATCTCGCGGAATGTTGCGTCGTTCAAGATAGCAATGCGTTTGACCATAAGTGTCTCGTTAGCCGTGAAGAGCTTGGTCGGGCGCGCAAAACTGAGTGATGTAAGCGCCCCTTTGGTCAGGTTGGCAGGCGTGATCTTCACAGCAGCCGAATCACTAAGGGGATTGCTTGTGATCTGGCACAGCAGCCAGTCTCCGCGCCCTGCGTCGCACAGCACGACGGCAGGGCGCAGTTTTGATCCCGACAGGTTGGAAAAGGGGAAGTCGACTACAACGATGGAAGCTGGGCCAGGTGTGACCACGCGACATCCTCTTCCGGCGTAAGCCAATCAACGCCCAAGGCGGCCTCGCTCAAGATCGCTGTCTCGCGCGCGCTCAACTCCGGTTCCTCATCGAGAACTGCAATGAAAATGCGACGCAGTGGCGGCAGTTTAATTGGTTCGAGAAGCTGCAACCTGCCTTGTTGGTCAATCATGCCCTCGTATGTCCTTATCATCCTGATCACCTCTCCGATGCCTGCCGGTTAAGCCTTGCGGTAACAACTTCACGCCCGATGGCGCTATCATTTCCGTGATTCAGCCATCCAACTTTTCGCCGCCATTGTACCTGAGATCGACTCCCGCGGCAAGTGGCACGGGGCCACGGCCACGCGGGCTGTCCATGGACGGATTGAACCGGCTGCCGTGGTCGTAGACAGCCAGGTTCTCGCGGTGCTGTCAGACGTTCCCGATCGAGAGAGTGCGGTCCGCTCGAAAAAAAGAGGAGAGCCATCGACGGATGGCTCTCCTCGGTCTGCGTTCTGTCGCGGCGGGGACGCCCTTCGTTTGAAGGAGATCCTCGCGCGGCCCAGGCGTGCTAGGCGCTACGCGCTCGGAAGGCCGCGATGATCAGGAAGATGCCGCCGACCAATAGCCAGATGCCGATCACAAAGGGCAGGCCCAGCGCGGTCGGGATCGGGTTGGTCAGGATGATGATGCCGAAGACAATGGTCAGGGCGCCCAAGATGCCCGCGCCGATGCCCGCGCCGCGGAAGGCGGCGATCAACATCACGATGCCGTAGATGATGCCCAGCGTGCCGATGACGATGGCAAAGGTGACGCCCAGCATGGCGGTGGTCAACAGACGATCCAGGGTGCCGGCGTTCGGTCCCAGGAAGTTGCTGACGATGAGGAAACCAGCCAGGATGCCGATGATGCCGGTGAACAGCTTCCAGCCCCAGGCGGTGCGGTCACGGAACAGGCTGAAAAGGTCGAGGATGCCCAGGATCAGCCAGTAGACGCCCAAGAGACCCACCGCGGTCTTGGACGTTCTGACCGGCTCGATCAGGAAGAGCAAGCCGACCACGATGGACAGGATGCCCTGAACGAGGATGAACCACCACTTCACGGGCTTCGGTGCAGCAAGTGCTTCTGCAGTCATAGTTCTGCTCCTTTCTGCGAACGGTGATCGATGAAAGATCACGAGGATGGATGTGGGCAGCTCGACCCATTGGTCTGGCGCTGCCTACAGCACGAAGACGACGATAGTGTACCAGAAAAGCGTCAAATGTCCAACCTCGGCAGGCTAAGCGCTGGTTGAGCAGCTTCCTGAGGCGGAAACCGCATCGCGATCTCGGCACCCGTAAACCGGAACCCGGCAAGGCTTCGCTCGATTCCGGTTACGGGTTACGAGTTACGCATACCAGCGCGCCCCACGCACGCCTAGCCGGATTCATCCGCGCTCTTCACGGACGAGCGCGTCCAGGGAGTGCCCAGGCGCGGCAGCAGCCAGCGGTCCAGGCCGTACCAGCCAGCCACCTTCCAGGCCAGGATCAGCAGGATCGAGAACAGGAACATGATAGGGTTGCTGCTGGCAACGCCGGCCAGCATGAAGTTCAGGTTCAGGACCCCGCCGGCAAAGGCGGCAATCCCGGTGAAGGCGCCCAGCAGCAACAGAATGCCGATGGTTGTCTCCGCATACGCCATCAGCGGGCCGAACCAACTGGCCCAGCCAGCGTCGATCATGAACTGCAAGAAGGTGCGATACCACTCATAGGTAATGCTTCCAGTGTCCACCGAGACGGCGTTGGCCCAGAAGCCTTCGATAGCCTGCCCGCTCATCCAGGCGGGGTTGTGGAGCTTGCCCCAGCCGGCCGGGATCCAGGTGGAGGCCAGGATCAGGCGAATGATCAGCCAGAGCCAGGCCACCCGAATCGTCTGGAACAGCACGATTGCAATCTTGGGATCCCGTATCAGGATCTCGCCTCGTTCACCTACGATGTCCGATTTCATAGCCGGTCGACTCCTTTCCATAACAACTGGATTTGTATCATCTCAATAGAGGGGGAAGACTTCCGAAGTCTTAACCTGCGCAGACTTCGGAAGTCTTGACTTAGGCCCGGTGGATGAGTTCTCATCCAAACAATCCAAAGGGCGTCCCGTCCGCTCTGTCCAGCCAGGACGCCTCACCGATCAGCCTTTACGCCCGGCGCCGGCGCAGGAAGAACTTCATGCCCTCGTACACCAGCGTCAGCGCGAGCGCGAAGCCGATGCACAGCAGCCATTGGTCGCCATCGAGGCGGGTCAGGCCGAAGATGCGCTGCGTGACGCCCAGCTCCGTAGGCAAGAAGGTCACCAACAGCGCAATCCCATACAGGGTCAACTGGCGCCGATCGGTGAAATTCTCGTGCTGGAACACTGTCTCCGTTTCCGAGCGTGAGCTCAGGCCCATCGCGATGTTGAACAGCGAAAAGACCACGAATCCCATCGTCGCGGCTACGGTCGCGCTGGTGGCCTCGTAGGTAGTCTCCAGGTAGAGCGTGCCCAGCGCAACCAGCAGGCCGATGAAGATCAGCCGCATCCACTGCGCGCGCGAGAGCACCGGCTGGCTCAGCGGTCGCGGCTTGCGATCCATCAGCCCCGGCAGCGGCTTGTCGAAGCCCAAGGCCAGGGCGATGGGCACCTGCACCAGGAAGTTGATGAACAGCACCACCAACGCCGAAAAGGGCACGCCGCCCAGGATCAGGAAGAAGGCCGCGCCCAGATAGCTGGCGATGAAGGCCACCAGCGCGGTGATCTGGAAGCGGATGTACTTGGCCAGGTTGTCGTAGATCGCCCGGCCATATTCGATGGCCTTGACGATGGTGGCGAAGTTGTCGTCGGTCAGGATCATCACGGCCGCGCCCTTGCTGACCTCGGTGCCGGTGATGCCCATGGCCACGCCGATGTCGGCCTTCTTCAGCGCCGGCGCATCGTTGACCCCGTCGCCGGTCATGGCCACGATGTTCTGCTTGCGCTGGAGCAGGTCCACCAGACGGATCTTGTCCTCCGGCGCAACGCGGGCGATCACGCCGATGTTGTCCAGGTCCTGGATGAGCTGCTCATCGCTCATGGCGGCGAACTGCGCGCCGGTCAGCGCCTTGCCCTCGATGCCCAACTGCTGGCCGATGGCCGCGGCGGTCACCGCGTGGTCGCCGGTGATCATGCGCACCTGGATGCCGGCCCGGTGGCACTCGGCGATGGCGTCCCTGGCCTCGGGCCGCGGCGGATCGACGATGCCGACCATGGCCATCAGGGTCAGGTCGTTGATCAGCTCGATCAGATTGGCCTTGGGATCGAACGCGGCCGGGTCGAAGTCGCGGAAGCCGACCACCATCACCCGCTCGCCAGCCTGGGCCATGCGGTCGTTCTCCAGCAGCGCCAACTGGCGGTTCTCGTCGGTGATGGCGCCCAGCTTGCCTTCCGACAGCCAGTAGGAGCCGCCGCGGCTGATCAACACGTCGGGCGCGCCCTTGACGAAGGCCCGCACCACCGGCCTGCCCTGCCCATCGGCCATGTTGTGGAAGGTGGCCATGAACTTGTAGGCCGAGTCGAAGGGCAGCTCGGCCACCCGGGGATACATCTGGCGCGCGTCGTCCACGCTGATGCCCCCCTTCTCGGCCAGCACGATCAGCGCGCCCTCGGTGGGGTCGCCGATCAGCGCCTCGCCGTCCAGCCGGGCGTCGGCGCACAGCGCCATGGCCAGCATGGGCAGCTTCAGGTCGATGTCGGTCCCGCCGGCACTCTGGATGCTGCCCGCGGTGGTGTAGGGTGCGCTGGCCTTTTGCCAGGGCTGGCCGGCCGCCAGGCCGCGGGTCAGTTGCAGCTCGCCCGCCGTGCCGTAGCCCTCGCCGGTCACCCGGTAGCGGTTCTGGCCGGGGATGGAGAACTCCACCGCGGTCATCTTGTTGAGGGTCAGGGTGCCGGTCTTGTCGGAGCAGATGGCCGACACCGAGCCCAGCGTTTCCACCGAGGGCAGCCGCTTGACGATGGCGCCCTGGCTGGCCAGCACGCGCGTGCCCATGGAGTAGAGCGTGGTGATGACGGCCGGCATGCCGGTGGGGATAGCTGAGATGGCCAGCGCGATGCCGGCCATGAAGATGGTGTCGAAGACGTCGCTGAAGGGCACGCCAGCGGCCTGCGCGTTGCGCCAGCCCAGCAGGAACATCAGCAGGAAGGTGACGCCGGCAACGGCGGCGATGATGACCACCAGCCTGTCGAGCTGCTTTTGCAGGGGGGTCTTGTCGGCCTCGGTCTTGTTGAGCAGGTCGGCGATGCGACCCATCTCGGTGCCCATGCCGGTGGTGGTGACGATCATCTCGGCGCGGCCGCGCGTCACCGAGGT